>CANOBT010000028.1 GCA_947564305.1 uncultured Lachnospiraceae bacterium
AACAATGTTGCAATTACTTTCCTCTTCATATTTTCCTCCTTTTTTTGTGCGGTGCCTCACAATATTCTTTTCATTCCCGGCAGTTATCCATCTGCCTTCCTGCGAAACCGCAGAATCGGAATGCCCACAAGGGTATCATATCCATGCACCTTTTGATTCATTCAATATATGAAATTATCATACTGAATCAAATCACAAATTTCGACCTTTTGCGCATAAGGTTTTCTATGTAACCCATGTTAACACTTTTTTTATAAATTGGCAATACCCTTTTGCACATAAGTTTCAAAAAGAATCGAAAAAAGTCGCTTTTTTGTGCACTTTGTGTGCAACTTTTCATATTTAGGCCAGTTTACAAAGAAAAATATGCATTTTTCACTTTAGCTTCTGTGAAAATCGCACAAAACAGAGCAAATTTTCCCTAAACCCATAATGTAAAAAAGGGCCAAAAACATACCATAATGCTATATTTCAGCTCCCTTTTATATAATATTTTAACTGTACTGACCTCTATCCTTTTCTGTCCTTAGTCTCTGCTTTCCTTATCCGCAATTGTCTCCGTTTCCGTATTCTCCTGACAGTCAACCGCCTTCACGCTGTCACGGATAACTATTTCTGTCGGAAGCTTCACATCCCATTCCGAAAATTCGATCCCTTGTATCATTTTCAGCAGATAATCTATAGCAAGCTGTCCTTTTTTCGTCACATCCTGCCCCACTGTTGTCAATGCCGGACGTACAATCCTTGACATCAGGTTGTTATCGAATCCTGTAAAAGATAAATCTTCAGGTATACGAATTCCCCTATCCATAAAATAATTCATCAGGATTACTGCATAGTAATCCGAGCAGCACATAAATGCCGTATAGTTCTTAGAGCGGTAATAAAGCTCCCTCATGCTGGATTCTCGCTCTACCGTCCCCGGATGGAAGATCAGCAGATTCTTTTCCTGCATCTCCATTCCAAATTCTGCCAAAGCTCTCTTGTGCCCTTTAAATCGGTAATAATCTACGCCTTCCATATTATCTGCCAGGAATGCAATCTGCCTATGTCCCATTTTTAAAAGATAACGTGTCATCTCATAGGCGCCTTCCTCATCTTTCAATCCAATATTCACATAATTCATAACCTCTCTATGTGCATAACTGTCAATCAAAATCGCCGGATTTTTATAACGGCTCTTGATTCGGATAAAATCGTCATGCACCATGCCAACCAGAACCAGCCCGTCCACATTCCACGTCAGCACATTCCTAATAATCTCACTGATATCGTTGGAGATATAGAGCATCATAAAGTACCCCCGTGCTCTAATCTCTGCTTCTAATGCACCGACTAATTCTCCAAAGAAAGGATCTGTGATCAGGTTCGCGTATTTATCCTTCCGTGCCTTCAATGCTAATCCTATAATCTTTGACCGATTCTGCGTCAAACTTCTGGCACTAATATTCGGCACATATTCATATTCTTCCAGAAGCTTCTCCACCCGCTCTACTGTTTTTTGAGAAACCTCACTTGTCTTACCATGAATCACATTGGATACTGTAGTCGTACTAATTCCAAGCATCTCAGCCATATCTTTAATTGTAATCATAGCGAAAACCTCACACCCTAAATTTTTCTTGGGAACTGCGTGAAAAAAGTATGAGCAGGCTGCTCAGGATTGCTCAGCTATTTTCATACAATTCCTTCTGCTATCTGTCCGGCAAAGCAGACAGAACCCTCTCCTCCCGCTAAAAAATCGGGTTATATTAGTCAAATTATAGCATGAACTATGCCCTAAACTCAACAAATTTTTAAGCTAATGAGCTAATAAAAGATGGGATTTTTTGAAAAAAATATCAAAATTGTACAATTGTACATTTGAGCACATTGGAACTCTGAAAAAACTTGACAGATATGCATTTTTCATTTAATATAATAATCGTGTTATGCGGATATGGCGGAATTGGCAGACGCGCCAGACTTAGGATCTGGTGTCCATGACGTGCAGGTTCAAGTCCTGTTATCCGCATGAAAAAGCGCGAAGCAGGAACTACTCGTTCTCAGCTTCGCGCTTTTTGTTTACATAAAACCACTTCGATTTTTCATCTTTGTCCGGCTCTGGCTTATTTTCTCCACGCATTTCCTTTCCACCTAGTTTCCCAGACTATGCATAGAATACAAATCCATTCTTTCCGCTTTCTTTCGCCTTATACAGCGCTTCATCTGCATGTTCATACAATTCCACATAGCTCTTTCCGTCCTTCGGAGCATAGGAAATTCCAATACTGCATCTAAGACGGCAGTCCTGGGCATCTTTAAGCCGTACCTCCTGCAAATGTGCACATAGTCTCTCTGCACGGTACTCAATCACTTCGCGGTCTTTTACATTTTTCATTAAAACAGCAAACTCATCGCCGCCGATACGCCCTAAAATGTCTTCCTGGCGGAAATCCTGCTTTAAAAGCCGTCCCATTTCCCGGAGAGCCTCATCCCCTATAAGATGTCCATATACATCATTGATTGACTTAAAATCATCAAAATCCAACATGAAAAATACCTGCATCGCATCCTCAGGCGCCTCTTCCAACCAGCGATTGATTTCCTCCTCCGTATGCTTTTTATTATTCACCCCAGTCAGAGCGTCTGTAAATGCAGATATCATCAAATGCTTCTGCTCTTTATTACTAAAGCGCCAGGTGTCAAGCAAAATTAATAAAAATCCAACTGCAAGAACCACAGACAAAATCACTTCAAACTGCAGAATAAAACCATAAGACTCCTGTGCCTTTTCAACAGGTACAATATAGCTGATCATCCAGTCATTCATTCCCAATGGCTTATAAACCAGATAACAAGGAGTGCCGCTTTCCTTTATTTTCACACACCCTTCCCTCTGATTCAGGAAATCCTCCTTCACGCTGTCAAGAGAACCTTCCAGAAATTCTGCTGTTTCGCTCTCTACAAACATCTGCTCTCCAACGCTTGCTTCATCCAACTTCTCATCCGTAAACATGAGCGTGCCGTCAGCGGCAGAAATCATACACAGGCCTTCTTCATCATAAATATCATCGAGAAGAATGCGGCTGAGCCCTTCTACACTATAGGAACCGCCCAGCACACCTATGATTTCTTTATCATGATAAACAGGAACACAAAGTATAATCCGCTCATCTCCATCCACCATGCTTTGAACCGGCTCACTCAAAGTCCGCTGTCCCTCCATAGCCTGCTGAAAATATTCTCTATGTACAACAGATTTTTGGACACCATTATCATAGGTACTCCTGCCATCTGCATCCATAAGCGCCACCCGCTCAAGGTCACAACTTTCCTGAAGATCCTGTATCAACTGTATATTTGCAGAAGATAACAGTTCGTCCTTACGCCCAATAGACTTTGCTGCTGCCTCCATGTATTTGTATTGGATGTCTATTGTTGATTGTAAATGGACCCGCTGTCCCTCCACATGGTCCAGGATTGTCTTCCTGGCGCTGTCTTCTGCTCTTGCATTTACATAATAAAAGGAAATCAGGATACTTGTCACCATCAGCAGAAAAAATACTATAAGGTCTATCAAATATCTTTTAAAACCGAATATTTTCGTTTTTTTCATCATATTCCTCTTCAAACCTAAGACATCATAAATTTTTCTTTTTTAAACCCCTTTTAATTCAAATAATGTTCAAAATAATCCAACTGTCCATCCTCGTGAAGCTCCATAATCATATAGCTTCCCTTGCGCCCCTCCTGACGCGGATAAGACAGGCTTCCCGGATTCAAAACTGTAATATCCAAGTCCTGCTCCAAATATGGCCGATGGGTATGTCCAAACATCACAATATCTGCATTCCTTGCCCTTCCCTCTTCCTTTACCTGCTGCGGGTCCAAGGAAACATAATAATTGTGCCCGTGTGTAATAAATACCTTTTTCGGCCCGATACAAAATTCTTCTTCCTTTGGAAGCTCAGAGAAAAAGTCGTTATTCCCCCTGACAATGTGCTTCTCACAAGTCACCATATCATTGATGTACTCTTCTCCACCCTCCACGTCACCCAGATGGATAAACATATCTACAGCCCCTGCTTCTTTTAAAGCGCGGTTCAAATTCCTGTGAGCTCCATGTGTATCGCTGACAATCAAAACCCTCATTCCTTTTCCTTCCCAAGCCTCGCTTCAATAATCTTGCGCATCTCACGAAGCGCATTTCCACGATGGCTCAGTCCGTTCTTCTTATCTGGGCTCATCTGAGCCGTCGTACAGCCATATTCCGGAACATAAAAGATAGGGTCATATCCAAAACCATTCTCGCCCATCATCTCTTTTGCAATAGTACCTTCGATTGTACCACGCACCGTCTCCACAGTCCCATCTGGAAATGCAGCTGCAACCGCGCATACAAACCGTGCTGTCCGCTCATCATCCGGCACCCCTTCTAATTTATCCAACAGAATACAATTCTTCACATCATAAGAGGTATCTTCCCCTGCAAATCTCGCAGAATAGATTCCCGGTGCCTTATCCAAATAATCAATCTCAAGTCCTGAATCATCCGCAAGTACAATGTCGTTAGGCAAAATCCTTGAGACTGCTCTAACCTTAATCTCTGCATTCTCCTCGAATGAAATGCCGTCCTCTACAATATCTGTCTCCACCCCAAGCTCTTTCATCGAAAAAATTTGCATCCCTAAGTCTGATAAAATCATACGGATTTCTGTCATCTTATTTTCATTTCCCGTCGCAAATACAATTCTTCTCTCCATAACACTACCTTCTTAGTTCCTCTTCTGTTTTTCACACGTTTTTTATAAAGCCACATTCATTCTACCCTAGTATAACACAACATTCTATTTTTTGCGACCAAAACTCATGAACTTTTATTTCTTCTTATTTTAAAAGCCAACCCAGAGCCACTACTTTCAATTCAAAGAAATCTACTTTTTCGTCCTGGGCGGCTTTGCTCCCATAAACTGGTAAAAGTATGTCTTAATCATGCCATTATAAATCTTTCGATTCTTATCCGCCTTCCTGCCGAAGAAACGTTCTGCATCTTCATAGCCGGTAATCATATATACAGACCAATCCGAGAGCTTTTGGAAACTTTCTCCAAATTCCTGGTATAATGCAGGCAATGCCTCTTTTTCTTCCAAACGTTCACCATAAGGAGGATTCGTGACGATAAATCCATATCTTTTCGGATGCCGCAATTCACGCACAGAACGCTGCTGCAGATGTATCAGATGTCCTACCCCGGCATCCTGGGCATTCTGTCTTGCAATACGAATTACATCTCCATCAATATCATATCCCTGGATGTCCACCTCAATCTGAGGTTCTGACAGTTCTTTTGCTTCCTCCACGGTCTCCTGCCACAGTTTCTGAAGAATCAGATTATCCCAGCTTTGCGCTGTAAATGTTCGATTCATCCCAGGTGCAATATTGGCCGCCATCATTGCCGCCTCTATCGGAAATGTTCCACTCCCGCAAAACGGGTCTACAAATATCCTATCCTGTTTCCATGGCGTCAACATAATCAACGCTGCCGCCAACGTCTCTGTAATCGGAGCTTTGCTGGATAACTTACGATATCCCCGCTTATGTAATGAAACTCCTGAGGTATCTATTCCTACAGTGACCACATCCTTCATCAGAAAAACCCGGATTGGGTAAGAAGCCCCTTCCTCCGAAAACCATTCTTCATGATAGCAGGATTTCATCCTCTCTACCATAGCCTTTTTCATAATAGACTGTATATCTGAGGGACTAAACAGCTTACTTTTTACAGATGCCGCCTTAGATACCCAGAATTTACCGTCCTTAGGAATATATTTTTCCCAGGGAATCTCTCGTGTCCTTTCAAAAAGCTCCTCAAATGTCAGCGCCTTGAATTCCCCTGCCTTTAACAAAATTCTTTCTGCTGTCCTCAAAAATATATTAGCCCTGCATACAGCTTCCATATCGCCTTCAAACGTCACACGGCCGTCTTCTACCTTAGTAATCTCGTAGCCAAGGTCATAAATCTCCCTTTTCAGAACTGATTCCAGGCCAAAATGACAGGGAGCGATCAATTCTATCCTTTCCATGAATACCTCCTTCATGTCAAAATCCACTTCTATCTTACTATAAATCGGGGGTGTAGTAAAGATGAACTTTACCGCACCCCCAATTTATGATCAAATACTAGTAGTTGTCTGTCTCATCGAATGCATTTCTGTTCTGGCTGCTGCTCTGGCTGCTGTTCTTGTTCTGTGCATTAGAGCTGTTCTTGCTTTGTGCATTAGAGCTGTTTTTGTTCTGTGCATTCTTGTTTGAGTTCTTGTTGTTTTCATCTGCATAAGATGAAAATGAGTTGCTGTTTGAATTTGTGTTATTATTTTTTGCCATGAGTATTTCCTCCTGAAATTATTTGGTACACTCATATTGTGTCTCTCTTTCCGTTTTTTATACATAACAAAAATAATTTATAATCACTTTTACAGGTCACTTTTTCATTTCTTTCGAATTTTTTTAATATTTTTTCTATTTTTGCTTGCATTTTCCAGTTTCATATATTATACTAATATTCGTAGAAAGAATACTTTCTACAACCCCTTATTAATTATTTATACTCCCCTCAAAAGACCGATGGCTCCCCCATCGGTCTTTTACTTTTGTCAACTGCCGAATGCCGGAAAATACTCTTGAACCATTATGTACAAAAATTTCTTCGAGTGTGTGTTACAAAAAAGCAGAATGCATCACCAATGCACTCTGCCCATTTTCTAACTCTTCTCTTTCACGATCGTCGTCCGCCAAATAATCGTATTACAAACATTACAATTAATACAGGTACAAGAATCGGAGCAAACAGACTTACTAATCCACTGACAATAGAGAATATCAGCATAACTACCATGACAAGTGATAAAATCAGCAGCAGCTTCTTCCACCAGGTATCCAGCCCAAACACATGCATCCCTGAATTCTGTCCGTAATTTCTCTCCTGATTCGAATAAAATGTACTGCTTCCCGATTCATATACCGTTTCCTGGTCCGTCCCATCATTTGCGTCCATAATCGTCCGCGCAAGAATCCATGGATCTCCAAGCGCATCCAACACCTCAGGCTCACTTTTTCCCTTTGCTGTTTCTTCTATTATATATTGATCATAGAACTCCATGTTCTCCTGCACTGTACGGCTGCTGACATTTCCCTGCAGCGCTTCTTTCAACTGTGCCAGAAACTCGCTCTTTGTCATGTTGTATCCTCCCCGCTGTTTTTATCCAATCCGCTTTACCGATTGATTGCCCTATATAAACAAATTTTACATCTTCATTAAGGATAGCATAATCTTCCTGATTTTCCAAGTATCTGCTTTATAAATTTTTCATATAGATTCTTACTTTTCCCTGCACAATCTAATAACTGACACAAATAAGTTTCCAGTTCACAAATTGTTCATTTATCATTTAAAAAACCTTCATCTTATCATCACGTTTTCTTCATTTCTCCCGGATATACTAAAATCATCAAATGAAGAACACATTTGATAACAGACATAGACATCAGAAGATTATTTGAATAAACTTTTTCATAATACATGCCGGGGGCCGCATAAAGCGGCTACCCGGCATCCTCCCTTTTTACAGGTATTTTCCTATATATCATTCAGGCATGCCTGAATCGCCTCATTCAACGAAAGCATCTTATCATCCAGTTCTGACACCATCTGTGCACATTCCTGAAGCTCGCGGCTGATGTATTCCGGAGCATTCCCTTCAAATTTATAGTAGATTTTATGCTCCAGACTTGCCCAGAAATCCATGGCAATCGTACGAATCTGAATCTCCACCTTTGTATCTACTACACTGTCAGATAAAAAAATCGGCACCGACACAAGCATATGGTAACTCTTATATCCGCTCTCTTTCGGATTTCTGATATAATCTTTAATGGATAGAACCTTTAAGTCACTCTGATTCCCTATCATCTCTGCCAATCGGTAAATATCCGACGTAAATGAGCAAATCAACCGCACACCTGCAATATCATTGATATACTTCACCATATTTACAATAGAGGTCTCTCTGCCATAACGTTTCAATTTTTTTACAATACTTTCCGGCGTCTTAATTCGCGTCTTAATATGCTCAATCGGATTATATTTATGTACATGCTGGAACTCGTCATTCAAAATTTCAAGCTTTGTTCCAACTTCCTTTAAGGCCGCATTGTACAGGAAAATCACTGTCTTCCAACTGTCTACGTCTTCATAATTCCTGATGGCGTCCTGCATCTGTTGTTCCCCTTTCAGTCCTGCCACCTCCTTTTTTTCGGATTATTATGGAATATATCATATCCCCGTATAGTCCTATCATATCATGTAAGGACAATCTATTCAACAAAATTTCAAACAATAGTTCGCTGCTCTCTGTCAAATACAATTCACAGAGCGGTAAACCGTAACCTCTATTATAATTCCAGTTTCATATCGCCATAGCGAATCCAGTTCTTTTTGCGCATAAATTCTGAGACCCCCAGTGTCAGCAATGCCGGCAGCAAAATCTGAATCACAATAATCTTAACCAACACAATCAAAGGCTGTTCCGTCTGAATCATCACCTGCCATGTCATCAACGGCCCCACCAAACCTGCAGTCCCCATACCTGACCCTGTAGCATTATTGGTCATATGCAACAGCATGGTTCCCACAGGACCCAGAACTGCACTGGAAATAATTGCAGGAAGCCATATCAGCGGTCTGCGTACAATATTCGGAATCTGCAGCATTGAAGTCCCTATTCCCTGAGCAATCAATCCGCTGAAACGATTTTCCCGAAAACTTGCCACAGCAAAACCAACCATATTACAACAGCATCCAATGGTTGCTGCACCTGCCGCCAACCCTGACAGATTTAGAATAATGCCAAGCGCCGCCGAACTGATGGGCAGTGTCAGAATAACCCCCATCAATACAGAAACCACAATTCCCATAAGGAATGGCTGCTGTTCTGTCCCCCAGTTGATCAAAGAACCCAGCCACGTCATAAACCTTGAAATAGGAGGTCCTACGAAAATTCCTACAACAGAACCCACCCCAATGCAGATCAAGGGGGTCAGAATAATATCCAGTTTTGTCCTCCCACTGATTAAAATCCCGACTTCAATCGCTACGTAAGCAGCCACGAATGCACCTAAAGGCTCGCCTGGTCCTGAAAATACCATTGCACCGCCAGACTGCATGACTTCACCGGCCAGAAGTTTACTTGCAAAGGCACCAATCATCCCTGCCGTTGCTGCCGATACCACAACCAAATGATCTGCCTCAAATTTTCTGGCAACCCCAACGCCAATCCCCGCACCGGTCATCGCCGCCGCCATTTTTCCCGTGAGGTAAATGAGACTGCCCACATCTCCTCCGGCAAATATCCCAACCTGCTGTATGATCGTACCAATAATCAATGTAGCGAACAATCCCTGTGCCATTCCTCCGAGACCATCCACAAAAATTCTGTCTAAAATACTTTTCATCTTTTTTCTCCTGACTTTTGTAATCAATCTGCTTTACAGATTGATTCCCTGCATGCCCGCCGTCTGCCTTTTATATGCAATGACCTTGATGACTCATCGCTTTACCGCACTAAATTCCTTAAAGCATATCATGTTTTAGGGATTTTGTCATCATATTTTTTATCTTTTATTTTTTATCGCTCAATGTTATACTGTTAATCACCGGATAGTGCACTTTTCGGAATTTATTTTATGAAGGAGAACAAAAAATGTTCCGCTTATGGGGAAAAGAATGGAAAAATAACCGTCTGGTCCGCGATACGGTAATCTGCGATGAGACCGACGATACACGTACACATAAAATATTTAATGCACTGGATGCTGTCTGCTATGAATTTGACCTGAGCAAGCCAATCTGGCTTGATTCCACGATTTCAGACTTTAAACGTCACAGCAAAGCCCGCTTTTATCAGGATAATTTTGTAGATTCTATTGATTTTGATTATCTGGAAATCCAGGTAATCGAGGAATAAAGAACCGTTAAACCAAAGAAGTGTACGCCTTTATCCGACGCACACTTCTCTTATATTCTGCCGCAGCGCTGCGGCAAGATATCTTTCTTTCTGCAGCACGCAGTTTTCTATTCTTTCCCATCAAAACAGTATGTACACAACTGACACGGAGACAATCCAATAGATTCCACCATATCATCCAGCCTGTGATACCGAAGCGTCGTGAAATTCTGCTGTTTCCGAATCTCCTCCACCATCTCATCATACTTTTCACAACATGGATCTGAATACTCGGCAAGCACTTCCGGAGTCACTTCTTCCTCTCTTGCCTGAATCACCCGTCTTGCAATCAAATCCAGTTCCGACTTAGAGCGCGAGAAATTCAAATATTTACACCCATATAACAACGGCGGACATGCCGGACGCACATGTACCTCCTCAGCCCCGCTATTATATAAAAACTCTGTTGTCTCCCGAAGCTGAGTTCCACGCACAATCGAATCGTCAATTAAGAGCAGTTTCTTCCCCTCAATCAGTTGCTGTACCGGAATTAACTTCATACGCGCAATCAAATCCCTCTGGCTCTGGTTGGTCGGCATAAAGGAGCGCGGCCAGGTAGGTGTATACTTGATAAACGGCCTTGCATATGGAATCCCGGATTCATTGGCATACCCTATGGCATGTGCGATTCCTGAATCGGGAACCCCGGCAACAATATCCGGCGATACACAGCCTTCGTCCCGCTTTGCCAGCATGCTTCCGCATTTATAACGCATCTCCTCTACATTGATTCCTTCATAGGAGGAAGTCGGATATCCATAATACACCCATAAGAAAGAACAGATCTTCATCTCAGTTCCCGGCTGGCTGACAGTCTCCACACTGTCCGGGGTGACAAATACCACCTCAGCCGGACGAAGCTCTCTGTCATGTTCAAATCCCAGGTTGATATACGCGAAATTCTCAAAAGATACACAGTAGGCATCTTCCCGTTTTCCGATTACAACAGGCGTTCGTCCATACTTATCCCTCGCTGCGTAAATTCCTTCTCTCGTCATCAGCAGCATAGTCATGGAGCCGTCCACAAGCTCCTGAACATAACGGATTCCCTCCACAAGCGTATCCGACTTGCAGATTAATGATGCAATCAACTCCGTAGCATTAATCTGCCCGCCGCTCATCTCCTGAAAATGAGAGCGTCCGTCCCGATAGGTTTCCTTCAGCAATGCCTCCATATTATTAATCTTTCCTACCGTAATGATGGCAAAGCTCCCCAGATGTGACTGGATAAGAAGCGGCTGCGGCTCATAGTCAGAAATACAGCCAATGCCAAGATACCCTTTTAATTCCTCGGCATCCTTCTCAAATTTTGTCCGGAAAGGAGAATTTTCAATATTATGGATTGCCCTTTGAAACCCTTCCTCTCCATACATCGCCATTCCACCGCGCCGTGTGCCTAGATGAGAATGATAATCTACACCATAAAACAACTCTAACGTACAATTTTTCTTTGAAGCCACTCCAAAAAATCCACCCATGTGCCCATCTCCCTTTTCTGTCGATTGTCTATTGATGATTTATAAAGGAACACTTATCTAAATAACCAGATCTAATTATTGTCAAATACAAGAATATTACAGTGTCAGTCCCCGGTATCTGTTCAAGCATGCAAACATCTCCTGCCTCCTCGGCATCGCAAGCCCCGCCACGTTTGACTGACTTTCACATAAACCTGCCAGCCCGTCCTGCGCAATCTTTTCCTCCAGTTTTTTTACCACTTCCTGCACCGTTGTGCGTCCCCCGAAAAAGTGCTTCTCCGCATACCGCACACAGTATCCCAACGCGGTCACCTGTTCACTGTCTGTCAATTGCTCCACATAACGTAAATCTATGTTCTCCCGGTTAATCTGCACCGCCTCTCGTCCCATAGTCTTCATCTTAATTCTGTCATTTCCTCTATAAGCCTTATTCTGCCCCGGACATCTTGTAAATACAGGTTTTTTCGCAGGTTCCTCCAGCCCGCTGAGCGCCGGAAAACTTTCCGCTTCCTTTTTGGCAAATGCCGTAATCTCTTTTGGCACATATTTATCCATCTGTACGATTGTATCCGCAATATGAAAATACGCCCCGGAACTGCCCGCCACAATCACCGTAGAAATCCCATAATTGTCATACAATTCCCGAATCCGATCGATAAATGGTGTGATTGGCTCCATATCCCGATGAATGACTCTTTGCATCAGCTCATCACGAATCATAAAATTCGTCGCGCTTGTATCCTCGTCAATGAGCAGTGCCTTGGCCCCCGCTTCCATCCCCTCCACCACATTCGCCGCCTGGGAGGTACTTCCACTGGCGTCCTCTGTATAGAAGCCTCTCGTTTCCTTCCCATTGGGCAGGTCGTTGATAAACATAGAAATATCTGTCTTCTTAATACTTCTTCCATCCTCCGCACGAATTTTCACAGCAGATGCATCCGTAATCACATACTCCCGTCCGTCTCCGGCAATATGGTCGTAGACTCCCAATTCCAACGCCTTCAGCAAAGTCGACTTTCCATGGTATCCACCGCCCACTATCAGCGTAATTCCTTTTCGAATTCCCATGCCAGTCAGAGTTCCTTTGTGGGGAAGCTCCATCGTGACTTCCATCTCCTTCGGGGACTGAAACGCCACTGCCCCCCGCATGGGGCGCGCAGAAATTCCGGACTCTCTCGGCAGTATCGAGCCATTTGCCACAAAGGCAGTGAGCCCCTTCGCCTCTAACTGTTCCCGGATATACTCCTGGTCTTCTGCCAGATCAATGATACTTCGCACCTTTTTCTTATTGCATGTTTTGTAATAGAGAGACTGCTCCACACAGTCCGGAAGAAAATCAAACAAAATCTTTTCCAATTCTCTTGCATTAATTGTCCGCCCATTCGCTGGAAAGCCGATTTCCATACGCAAAACGATATCTCCGCTTTCGGCTTCCATCTGGCAGGCTGTACGCTCCAAAACCTCCTGTCCGCACCTGCTGATCGAAATCAGCCCACTCTTTCCTGAACCTTTTGCCTTAAATGCATATTGCTCCACCGAGCGGTGGAACTGCCGGGTCAGATAGTCCTGCAATGCCCTCTTCTGGCACTTCCCACAGTACAATTCCTTTGGAAATCCCGCTATCTTCCCTTTCATATGCACACTCACCTTTGACGGCGATGCAAACGGGTCCCCCTGCACATGGTCAATAGAAAGAATATATCCCGGAAACTGATAAACACCCTTCGTGTCCTTATATGCCGGATAGCTCTTATGGTCAATCCTGTTTAGTAAATTCCGCAACTCTGTTGATGTCTGCATATCATCTCTCCTCTATAAACTTTCTTACAGCAAACTATATTTTATCACTGCTTCTCTTAGATAAAATTCTTCTGAAACTCTTCCATCTGCTTTTTCGCCTCTTCTTCTGACGGAACCCAACCGGATTCCTCTGTAATCTGTATACCATACTTTTCAAATACTGGCAATAATATTTTCAATCGTTTCTCAAAGGAAGAATACCCGGGCCTTGCACCTGCGCACCACCCAACTTCCGCAGACGCCGCATATCTTGGCCAGCACATGGTTTCCAATCTCTTAGCATCACGGATATGTTCTGTCCATGCCAGACATTCTGTTCCCAAAATCCCCTCTCCGTCCTTTGACAGCCCTTCCGGACTGTCATCCAATTGGTAAACATCCTGCAGCGAAAGCGAGCCATAAGGGTAATCACAATAGCAATTCTTTACCGGCGAGATAATCGCTTTTCCGCCCTTTTCTATATGATGTTTTACTATATGTTCCTGTTCATCTATCCAAAGCTGAACAACGGTATCCTTATCTAAATTGCCCCCATTTGCCGCTTCATTCCATACAATTGCCGCGCGCCCTTTTTCTTTTAAATATGCTGCAATCCGATTTTCCATGTATCCCTGAAGCTGCTGCATGTCAGAGAGCCCTTCCTCTTTCATTCGCTTCCGGCATAGCGGACAATCCTCCCACCGTTCCTTCGGAGCCTCATCACCGCCTATATGGAAATACTTTGAGGGAAAAAGTTCCATCAAATCATCCAGAACATTCTCAATAAAGGCAAATACCTCTTCCTTCCCACAGCACAAGATATCTGGAAAAATACCCTGCTTTGTGGCTACCTCCATCTTTTTTCCCGTGCAGCAAAGCTCCGGATAAGCCGCCAGAATAGCCGTGGCATGTCCGGGCATATCCACCTCCGGAATAACTTCCATTCCAAGGCTGTCACAGAAGGACACAATCTCTTTCACGTCCTCTCTCGTATAATATCTGTCCTCAACCTCATCCGAATGATAACATCCGAAGTTGTCTCCCTTACGCACAGCTCCAATCTGATGCAATCGCGGATATCGCCGGCACTCGATTCTCCACCCCTGGTCATCCATAAAATGCCAGTGGAATTTGTTGAGCTTAAAATGCGCACACATTTTTATCATCTTCTTCAATTCATCTACAGGAGTAAAGTGTCTGGAAGAGTCAATATGAAAGCCCCTCCACACATAAACCGGCTCATCTTCTACTGTAAGGCAAGGAAGATTTTCTTTACACTGTATCTTTAGCTGCTCTAGTGTAGCCTCTGCATACCGGCACGCCCTCTCGCTGCCTCCGGCAATGAAAATGCCTTCTTTTTTTAATTGCAGCCGGTATTCCTCCTCCCGCAGCTTTTGATCGATTTTTCGCTCTCTCACTGTCACATCCGCAGCGCCATTCTCGCTCTTTATGACTCTTTTTGGTTCTGGTATCAATGAAATCTTCATGCTTTCCTCCATTGCATTTCTCGAAACGTCCTTTGGACACTCCTATGAAAACATTTGTTTTTCTATGCGCTGCCAACATACAATTCGAATCATGCTTCTACAAAACAATAGGAGCCATAAAGAAATTTTACAGCTCCTAACTCTCTTTACCTGCCTATAGTATCATGACAAGCACACACTTTTCAACATTTATCTTTTACGGGCTTAAAAAAACAGCTTTCTTCTAGTCAAAATCGAACTTTTCATATCGCTTATGCATTGCCTTATAGCGAATGCGTACCGTCTCATTTCCGGCCAGTACATCTTCCTCCGTCCCGGTAAACTGACACCGCAGACAATAATATTCCTCTTTATCCTTATCATAAAACATATCAATATCCAAATCCCTCATAAAACAGGAAGGACACCTGTAGTTTAATCTGCCTTTTCCAGATTGAGCCATGTTGCAAATACCTCCTTATCTGAAATCTTTTTCTTATATCCGAGCGTAAACATCGGTGAAAATGCATATCCTTCCCGAATATATCCTTCTCCGCCACCTGTCTGTGTCATAGATACTTTTGTCTCAATAGCCGGGATCACCGCAGATACCGCATCCGCACCCTGCAGGCTTTCCTCTCTGCACCGATATTCATAGACAATCTCCTTCGTCTCATTGCCTTCACATCTCAGTACAATGCCGCTCATATCCTCCGGATATTCCGTAGTTCCATAGCATGCTACCATATATTCGTCCAATTCTACATCTGCATTCGGATTACTCATACCAAGAATTGTCCTCTCAATTTTAACAGAACCTGTCCCTTCTTCAAAATACTCTTTTGTCTGGAGCGTCACAGTCAAATCAGAAAATTCTATTTCCACCGGGTCTAAAGTCAGAATTCTTGTCTTCCCTTCCTGGGAGAAATGTGCTTTCGTCCGGCACAGACACAAATCCACCTCTTCTCCGTTATAGCAGACTTTCGCACTCCGAATCGTTCCTTCTCCTGCATAATGAGTAAAATAGCCTGCCCGATATTTTTCCTGTATCAGGAACGGATAGGATGCATCCTGTACATGCTTCGTTCCAATCCCCACTTCCCATCTCAATTTGGCAGCATAGGGACGCAAATCAAAAATAGCACCACCCTGATCCATATTGACTCCCGCTCTCATGTAGGGGTCCGTGTACCAAAACACCTGCTTATCAGAGCCATAAAGAATATCTCTCCAAAGCGCACATTCCGGCTCTGTATAGGATTTTTTCTGCCGGTAATAATCTGCGAATTCAGACATCGTCATATCAATGAGTTTTCCCTCTTTTTTCAAATCTCCATAATATTTGCAGCCATCCGAATAGGACTTCAGAAGCAATTCATAGGGGGCCTCCCAACGCCCCATCTTATTCATCCATCCAGGGCCTACAAACATCATATTGTAGGCATATCCATTGTTATACTTCTCCTGGGTGCGGTATTGGTCAATCAGATTATATAAATAAGGAAATTCCCACGTTTTAGAATCATAAATCATCCCCCTAAGCACATTTTGAGGATGCGTCCCAAAATTAGAACCATTTCCATCATAGCAGGCCAGCAAATCTCTGGACAGATGCGGAATCGCCACGATACCGCTGTCCTCCGCCTCATCTGCCGCCGGTGCATGGGTATTCTGTTTCGACGGAATCCACGGAGCCCACGGACCACCATCAAACAAAGTATACCAGGAGTTATTACATGTATGGTATGCCTTCGGCCCCTCCTCCCAACAGGTCGCAATCGCACACTTGACAGACGGATACGTCTCCTTGATATAGTTGGTCAGGTCTGCATCCATATAATAAGAACCCGTAGATTCCGGATAAAACCCAAAAATATCATGAAATTTTCCAAACACATCATCTACAATTCTCTTTTTGTCTTCCATAGAGAACATCCAGATGCAGAAATCCTTAGTATGATACTTCTCACGGAACTGTTCACAGGGAAGTCCTAAAAGGGACAATGCAATCTCATCCCCATATTTCTCATGATCCTCTTTTGCAATCTGTACTGCCTCCGCATTGAATAAAGCAGCATAGGTCATATGGATGGTCACTTTTAACCCATTTTCATGCGCCAGCCTCTGCTGGGTCTTAAAAATATCGAGGGATTCCGTCAAAAGTTTTTTATCCCCGATATCCTCCTCTTTTCCATGCCCGGTCACGGTTGCGGAATACTCCGGCACCATTTCAGGACGATGGATTACGTTCAAAATAAATTCACTCATTCTCTTACTCCTTCTATATGATGTAAACAAATTTTCAATATGTACAATTTCCATATCTGTTTCCATACGATACGCATATAAGTTCAAAAAAGAGTTTCGCAAGCGAAACTCTTTTTTATAGGTTCACCTTCGTAATATGTACTCAGGAGCGCTCCCACTATTTATTTTACTGCACCCGTAATACCTTCTGCAAACTGCTTCTGTAATACGAAGAATACGATCATGGTAGGAAGTGAACAGAACAATACGCCCATCATAATCATACCATAATCAATCTTATAACCACCGATTGTGTTCGCAATCAACATAACCATGTTCAGAGACTTTCCGTCTGTCATGATTACCTTTGGCCACAGGTATGCATTCCAAGCATTCATGAATGTAATAACTGCCGCTGCCGCATAAGTAGACTTCATTGTCGGGAAGAACATGCGGTAGAAAATCTGGAACTCATTCAGTCCGTCAATTCTTGCAGCCTCAATAATGTCAATCGGGAATGCTCTTGCATTCTGACGGAACATCATGATCATAAACGGCGTGGATATCATCGGAAGGAAGAAACCAACTGCCGTATTCAGCAGGTGAGCCGAGCTGAACATCTGGAACAATGGGATCATCGTAGCCACCTGCGGAACCATCATTGCAAGAAGCAAAATAGAGAACAGTTTATCTTTCCACTTGTCATGGTAAATCTCAAAACCATATCCTGCCAGTGAGCAAATCAGAAGACAGATTACAGTCACTGCAATTGCATATACAAAAGAGTTCGTCATTGCACGTGCCAAAGGCTGCTGGGCAACCAGGTTCTTAAAATTCTCTACTGCAGACGTACCTGGAAGCAAACGACCTTTTGAAATATCAATATAATTATTCGTTGCCGCTGAAATCATCCACAAAAACGGAAATACGGAGATGATCGAAAAAATAGTCAGGAAAATATAAGTAGGAATCAGCCTACGCTGTATCATAGATCTGTTTTTTGGCTCAGTCACGTGTATCACCTACTTTCAGATTAATAAATGCAAGGATTGCAACGATAATAAATACAAAGAATGCCATCGCGCTTCCATAACCAAAGTTCGGAGCACGCAGGAAACATGTATTATAAATATAGTGTGACATTGTAATCGTTGCATTTGCCGGTCCGCCGTTGGTAAGGTTGACAGACTCATCAAACAACTGCAGCGTACCATTGATAGACATAATGAATGTCATGATAATGGTTGGTTTCAAAAGAGGTACAGTGATGCTCCAGAATGTCCTCCAGCCGTTCGCACCGTCAATCTTAGCAGCCTCATATACAGAATATTCAATGTTCTGCAGACCTGCAAGATAGAATACCATGTTATATCCTGTCCACCTCCAGATCAGCGCAATGATGATAACCATTTTTGCTGTTCCGGCCGTGCCCAAGAAGTTATATCCATGATCAATGAGTCCCAGTGCCATCAATGCATTATTCACCAATCCATCCTGTGCAAACAGAAAACGGAAGATGATGGAATAGGAAACCAGTGATGTCGCACAAGGCAAGAATACACAGGTTCTAAAAAGGCCTTTGAATTTCAGATCCTTGTTGTTCAAAAGCTGTGCAAGCAGGATTGCAAGCACCAGCATAATCGGCACCTGGATTGCCAGATAGAAAAACGTGTTCCATACGGAACGTATGAATACTCTGTCCTCAAACATACGTACATAGTTAGAAATGCCTGTAAATGTATAGTTTGAGCCTCGCCCTGTCTGTAATGAGAGAAGAAATGCCCTGACCATAGGGTAAAAACTCATGACTACGATCATCAGCGTTGCCGGAGTCAGAAATGCCCAACCAGCCGCCCTTTGTTTTGCGAGCAAACTCATACCTTTCTTCTTAGATTCCACTGAAAAACCCCCTTTGCTTTTCAAGATTTTGTTTACAGATAACCTTCTTTTTGCAGATTCTCCACAATAAAGGGAACAAAAAAGGGAACCGCCAGGGCGGTTCCCCCGCATATTCTATGGCTGAATTGCCATACTATTTATTGATAATAGAATTCTGCGTCTGCCTGTGCCTGCTCTAAGGTACTGTCCATATCCGCTCCTGTCATGATATCCTGGATTGCGGTAGAGATAACTTCACGCACATCATAGTAGTAAGCACTTGTATTGTTGGAAGGAGTCTTCTCTGCAAAATCTACAACTGTAGCGAAAATCGGCTGATCGCTCCAGAACTCCTGCGGCTCCTGGTAAGCATCAGAATCACCTGCCGGTCCCCATGTACTGATTGCACCTGTAGTCGGAAGGATGTTCTCATACAGTTCTACGCTTCCTGCGAATGTCTTTGCCAGGAAATCATACGCAAGGTCTGTGTTCTGGCAGTTAGAGCTTACATACCAGGAAGAACCACCGTTATTGGAGAAGTTCGTAGCGCCTGATGCTTTTGTCAGCTTCGGCATATTGGTGATTGCCCAGTTACCTGAAGTATCTTCCATACCCATTACAGTTGCCATGATCCAGTTACCCTGAATCGTACCTGCACACTGCTCATTTGTGATAGAGGATACATACTCATCCCACTCATTTACTTCGTAGAACACGCCTTCTTTTACCATCTGCTGATAAATTTCAATACATTCATTCAATGGCTCATTGCCAACCAGATTCGGAGTTCCGTCTTCGTTGAACAGGGAAGCGCCTGCTGACTGCAGCATCATCATGATGATATCCTGGCTATTAGCCTGTCCTGAAAGCATATATTTTCCGGTCTTTTCTTTTACGACTTTACCAATCTCGATAAACTTATCCCAGTCGATGTCTGTCAGGTCATCAATTGTATATCCAGCTTCCTCAAGAATGTCTGTACGATAGCAGGAGATTACAGCGCCGTTATCAAACGGAACACCGTAGTTTTTGCCGTCTACTGTAGAATATGCAAGTTTTCCTTCTGCAAATTCAGAGAAATCAATTCCACTGTCTGTCAAATCTGAAAATGCTTCCGGATAGAAAGATACATATTTCTGGAAGGAGTTATCCTGCATCAGAATGATGTCTGCCATTGTGCTGAAGTCACCTGACTCTGCACATGTCTGCAGCTTGGTCTCACAGTCATCAGACAATGTCTCAATAACTTCAAGTTCAAACTCGCTGTCAACCTCATTCTTATAAATCTCTCCAGCTTCCTTGATTGCAGGAATATTGAACGCTGGGTCCCAGGTCCATACGACCAGTTTGTGTCCGCCCTCTGATCCGCCGCCATCGGAACCACCGTCATCGGATGTTGCTGCATTGTCGGAACCGCCGTCACTGCTTGAGGCGTCATCTCCGCCGCCACCGCAAGCAGCAAGTGACAATACCATCATACCTGCAAGTAATACTGAAAGTAACTTTTTCTTCATAACTACATGTCCTCCTTTTTTCGCCTCAAAAAAGCCTGTGATTTGAGCTTTTTCTCTGGTTTTTATGTTAGTATTTTACCAAAAGGAGTTTTATGATAGTGCGCAAAACCGCCCTAAAACTGTGCATTTTCAACCATAATTGTTGTTTTTGCACTATTTCATTTTTTTACAAACCTATTTTTTGTTGATAATCACAATACTTTATGCCAGAAACACCCGCTCCGGATACATTCTTTTCATGGGCTGGAGCATTTCATCGTCTAAATCTAACAAAAGTTTGATCTTTGACCTATTCTGCATGATTATCATCGTATAATATGGGGTATTCTCCTCGTAGGAAGTGTAGTCATACTTCGGCAATCTATCTCCGCCTGCATCTTTGCGGTACTTTGCCACAGCCTCATGGCGGTTCGGAGCCGTCACCTCCATCTCCGTCAAATCCAGAATATGAGCAGTCTTACGATACCTTTTCCCCAGGATAACGTCAATCTTAAACGTCCGGCCCTCCAACCGGTACTCATACTCCTTCTGACTATAAACATCATAACCAAAATACAGAACCACCAGCAAAAATCCCGGCAGCATAAACCCTTGAGAAATAGCGATTCCAAGCAGTATAAAAATCACTGCAAAAACAACCATCAGCTTCCGCAGAACTCCTGTCATCGGCTTTTGTTTTCTTTTGACCTGTTTCACAATTGCATAATCATACATAAATCATCTTCCTCTTTTCCTTTTGCATTATTGATGAAAAATCATCTATTTTCATTCCCGGTAATCTCTATCAAACAATACGGCTTTTTCTTTCCGTCTGCCTCTATGCTTCGAATCCTTTCTCAATCTCCGCTTTTCGATATTTGGAAGGACTCTGCCCTTTACATTTTTTAAATGCTTTCGAAAAATAAAGGTTATCCTCATACCCTACAGAGTGAGCAATTGCCGTAATCGGCATATCGGTCGCCTTGAGAAGACGGCATGCCTGCCTGATACGGTACTCCTCTACATAATCCTTGGGTGACATTTTTAAGATTTTTTGAAACATCCGGTACAGATAGCTGCGGCAGACCCCTGTATATCCTGCAATATCTTCTATAGTGATAGGATACGAATAATGCTCTTCAATATAACGGATTGCCTGCTCTACACGGCCTGTCTGAAGGTTTTTCTGCTTCGCATCGGATGATGAGTTTTCCATCAGCATGGCAATCATGGAATAAAGCGCCCCTGTCATGGAGACCGCATCATAAAATGTACTGCCCTTTGCCTCATAGACCTGCATAATCTTCCGTTCAATCTCCTCACTCAAGGCAGCCTGCTCCAAAACCGGAGATTTTTCTGAAAAATCCGTATGATTTAACAGATAAAATGCATCTGTCCCGGCAAATCCCACCCAGGTATAGGCCCAGGGTTCTTCCTCATCGGCCCGGTAACATGCTTCCATATTTGGATAGATTAGAAATGTATCCCCCATTTTCAAACGGTATGTCTTTCCACGTGTCTCAAAATATCCTTTCCCACTCAACACATGATGAAGCAGATAATGGTCACGCACACCAGGCCCCCACTGAAAACCAGGCGTACACTTCTGACTTCCTACATTGTACACGGAAAGCGAACTTAAGGGCCTGTTTTCCGTATAATAAGAATGTACATAATCTTCTATCAAATCTGACATCTGTTCTTCCCCCTTTTCTCTTCTCTAAGTATATCCCTAATCTCTCGCTTAGGCAACATTTTTCCATGTATTTGCAATGATTTTATATTGTATTATCTCTCCTTATCAAGCATAATGGGTAAAATGTTGCGTAATTATCATTCAGTGCTGCCAATTCGCTTTCGACCAAATCGGCGGTGCTTTCGTAGAACAAGCAGAGTAAGGAGGTATCATCATGTTTGACTACAACAAAATCAAAGATCCCGAATTTTTTAAAGAGAACGCGCTTCCGGCACATTCTGACCATGTCTGCTATCCGGACAAAGAGCATTTGGAAGCCCAGGAGAATCCATATCGCTTCTCTCTGAACGGCATCTGGAAATTCTCTTACGGTAAAAATCTGGACGACACAGTGAAAGGCTTTGAAGCGGATGACTATAACTGTAAAAATTGGGGGGAAATCCGCGTGCCTGCACATATCCAGATGGAGGGCTATGACGTCCCCGCCTATCTCAACGTACAATATCCATGGGATGGCCGTGAACAAATCTGGGCCGGTGAGATTCCTACCCGTTTCAATCCCACAGCAAGCTATGTAAAATATTTTGCCCTTCCCGAATCCATGAAAGGTTCCCCTGTATATATCTCTTTCCAGGGTGTGGAAAGCGGCATGGCACTGTGGCTGAACGGCCAGTATGTGGGTTACAGTGAAGACAGCTTTACCCCCACGGAATTTGAACTGACCCCTTATATCCGGGACGGGGAAAACAAATTAGCGGTACAGGTATTTAAATGGACAAGCAGCAGTTGGGCTGAGGACCAGGATTTCTTCCGTTTCTCAGGAATTTACCGGGATGTCTATCTGTTCACCAGACCGGAAGTTCATATCTGGGACTTAAAAACACAGACACTTCTGGACGATACCTATCAGGCCGGTGAACTTGTCCTGGATGCTGCCGGATGTGGAAACGGCAAGATTGAAGTAGAACTGAAAAAACTTCCTGCCCTGGATGCAGATATTGCTCTCAATGGAATGGAACGACAGGAGGAAACACCTTTGTTCCTCTCCGCCTCCTTTGCATATAAGGATGGAGAAGGACATCTGCGGCTGCCTGTTTCCGGCTTTGACTTGTGGAGTGCGGAAGACCCCAATCTTTATGAGATGGTAATCCGAGTGTTTGATGAGAAGGAACAGCTTACGGAAGTCATTTCCGAACAGGTTGGTTTCCGCCAGTTTGAGATGAAAGACCATATCATGTGTCTGAACGGAAAGCGGATTGTATTCAAGGGCGTAAACCGCCACGAATTCAGTTCCAAAGCAGGCCGTGTGCCGCAGGAAGACGAAATCCTTCTGGACATCCTGACGATGAAGCGGCACAATATTAACGCCATCCGCACCTGTCACTATCCCAATGATTCCCGGATTTACCGGCTGTGCGACCGCTATGGGCTGTATCTGATCGATGAAAACAATCTGGAATCCCATGGTTCCTGGGACCCGCATGTACAAGGCAAAGACGAAGATATGAGCCTGATTGTTCCCTGTGATAAGAAAGAGTGGGAAGGAATGATGCTGGACAGAGTCAACTCTGTTTACCAGAGAGATAAGAACCATCCTTCTATCCTCATCTGGTCCTGCGGAAACGAATCCTTCGGCGGCCTTGTGCTCAAAGAAATGGCGGACAAATTCCGGGAACTTGACAATACACGGCTTATCCACTATGAAGGAGTCTTCCATGACCGCCGTTACAATGAGACAAGCGATATGGAGAGCCAGATGTATACCCCGGCTGCCGATATTCAGAGATTTTTAACTGAGCACCGTGACAAACCATTTATCTGCTGCGAATATACTCATGCCATGGGCAATTCCTGCGGAGGTATGCATAAATATACCGATCTGACTGACACAGAACCGCTGTATCAGGGCGGATTTATCTGGGATTATGTAGACCAATCCATTTATAAGAAAGACCGCTACGGAAAAGAGTTCCAGGCATATGGCGGTGACTTTGGAGAACGCCCAACAGACTTTAATTTCAGCGGAAACGGAATCGTGTATGGAGGCGACCGGACGCCGTCCCCGAAGATGCAGGAAGTAAAATACAACTATCAGAATATTTCCGCCGAAGTTTCTGCTGAAAAAGTTTTGATTAAAAACAAAAATCTTTTCGTGAATACAAATACCTTTGACTGTGTTGTTTCTCTTGCAAAAGACGGAAAGCAAGTATGCCGTACCACCCTGAAAACGGATGTGGAGCCTTTGTCAGAGAAAGAATATGATTTGCCGGTGCGCAAGGCAGAAAAGCCAGGTGAATATACCGTTACGGTTTCCTTCCTTCTGAAAGAAGATACCCTCTGGGCAGAAGCCGGGTATGAAATCGCATTCGGGCAGGCTGTCTATACCGTGGATACTCCCGCGCTTAATAGGACCTGCCGCAAGCCTGTCACTGTCGTAAAGGGAATGAATAATATCGGTGTACGCGGTGAGAATTTTGAAGTATTATTTTCCGGATTGTTCGGCGGACTTACCTCCTACCGTTATGGCGGAGTGGAGATGCTGGAAACTATCCCGAAACCGAATTTCTGGCGGGCTCCTGTGGACAATGATGAGGGCAGCCTGATGATGGCGCAGTACGGACAATGGAAGCTTGCCAGCCTGTACCTGACACACAAGGATCTTGAGAATCCCTGGCCCGGCGCACCATCCATTGAAGAAAAAGAGGATTCGGCCACTATCACTTTCTGTTATCATCTTCCGACAAAGCCAATCACTTCCTGTATGGTTGCTTATACGGTTTATGGAGACGGTACGGTGGAGACCACTCTTTCCTATAATCCGGTGGAGGAACTTGGAGATATGCCGGAATTCGGCATGATCATGAAAATCAATGCGGATTATAACCAAGTAGAATGGTATGGAATGGGACCTGCAGAGACTTATTCGGACCGCTGCGAAGGCGCAAAACTGGGTATCTACAAAAATCATGTGATGGACAATGTGGCTCGTTACATGGTTCCCCAGGAATGCGGCAACAAAGTCGGCGTTCGCTGGGCAAAGGTAACAGACAGAAGAGGCCGCGGCCTGTTGTTTGAGGGTGATTCCATGAACTTCTCCGCATTGCCCTGGACTCCTCATGAGATGGAGAATGCACGGCATCCGTATGAACTGCCGGAAGTACATTACACTGTTATCCGGGCAGCTATGCAGCAGATGGGAATTGCCGGAGATAATAGCTGGGGGGCGCGTCCATTACCGGAATACCTGCTGGATACCAGCAAGAAGATGACCTTTACTTTCCGATTCCGGGGAATCTAACAAACTTTGAGTTGGGATAAAATCTTTTCATAAAAAACAGCAGGCAGTACGATACCATTTCGTACTGCCTGCTGTTTACTTCTCCACCTGCTCTTCAATCCGAAGCAGCCGGTTATATTTTGCCACGCGCTCCGTACGGCAAGGGGCGCCGGTCTTAATCTGCCCGGTATTAAACGCCACCGCAATATCCGCAATGGTCGTATCCTCGGTCTCTCCCGAACGATGGGACACAATCGCATGGTAACCGGAATTCTGTGCAAGCTGTATGGCTTCAATTGCTTCAGTTAGAGTTCCAATCTGGTTTACTTTCACAAGAATCGCATTGGCAACGCCTTTTTCTATTCCTTTTGTCAGCCGTTCCACATTTGTCACAAACAAATCATCTCCTACAAGCTGGAGCTCCCGGCCCAGCCTGGTGGTCAGAAGCTCCCAGCCTTCCCAGTCCTCTTCGTCTAACGGATCTTCAATCGAACAAATCGGGAATTCTTCTGCAAGTTCCGCATAATAATCAATCAGTTCTTCCGCAGAACGCACGACTTTTTTTCCCTGCATCTTACTTTCTCCGGGGAATTCGTATTTATTATAATCCTCGTTATAGAGCTCCGATGCTGCCACATCCATTGCAATGGCAATATCCTGATCTTTTCCCATCCGGTATCCTGCTCTTTCTACCGCTTCCTTCAAACAGTTCAAAGCCGCCTTTGTATCCGGCAGATCCGGTGCAAAACCTCCCTCATCACCGACAGCCGTACTCAATCCTCTTTCTTTGAGAAGCTGTTTTAAGGACTGGTAGATTTCAGCACACATCCGCAAGCCTGCTTTGAAGTTCTTCGCCCCAACAGGCATGATCATAAATTCCTGGATATCCAGCGTATTATCGGCATGAGCGCCGCCATTTAAAATATTCATCATAGGTACGGGAAGTTTTTTAGCATTGACACCGCCCAGATATTTGTATAATGGAAGACGTAAGGCGGATGCTGCCGCATGGGCTGCCGCAAGGGACACGCCGAGCAGAGCGTTTGCACCTAAGTTTCCCTTGTTTGCACTGCCATCTGTCTTAATCAGGACACGGTCAATCTCTGTCTGGTCGAAAACATTGATTCCGATCACTGCACCTGCAAGCTGGTCATTGACATGCTCCACGGCACGCTGAACACCTTTGCCGCCATACCGGCCTCCTCCATCCCGCAGTTCTACTGCTTCATACTTTCCGGTAGAAGCTCCGGACGGCACGGATGCCCGGCCTACCACCTTTTCCCCTGCAAGTACTTCCACCTCTATCGTAGGATTCCCTCGCGAATCCAGAATTTCTCTCGCGTATACATCACGGATTGGTAAATATTGATACATAATCATTCCTCCTCGCCTTCATAAGGAATATTATGCGCAAAATATAAAAATCTAATGCAAAAAATAATAGGAAATGAAAAAGACCGCCATTTCTGACTGTCTTTTTCATTTCTTAATTTATCTCTTACACAATCTCATTTTTACTTATTATAGATGTCCTTATTTAATACACCTTCTTTGAAATTCACAATCACATTCGTCGCCGCATCTCCGATTACATTCAGCGTGATAACCGCCATACCTGGCAAATAGTTCATCGCGAGCACCAGAGAATAGCCAATCATACATAATTCAGAACTCATTCCCAAACCAGACATAACTACATAGACCATAGTCGTGCCTGCTACCGGAATTGCCGGAGTACCTACCGCCGTACAGATGGATAAAAACGCCGCTGTTGCTAAAGTAGCCGGAGTCACATTAATTCCTGCTGCCGTAGCAATAAATGTAATAGCAATCATATGCATGGCTGTCGTTCCGTTCATGTTGATCGTCATGCCAGTGGGCAGTACAAAACTGCTGATTTCCTCTGAACACCCCAATTCCTCCGTACAGGTCTTAGTATTTAATGGCAATGTTGCTGCGGAGGAGTTGGTAGCTGCCGCAAACAATCCAATCTTAAAAGATTTTTTTAGGAACGGAATCGGGTTCAAACGTGTGGTCAGGAAGATACCAATCGGGTAAATCGTAACAACCAGTGTGAGGCTTACCACAATCGTCGTCACAATCCAAACCAGAGTCGGTCCGATGTACTCCACTCCATATACAGCCAATGTTCTTGTAATCATACAGAAAATAGCAATTGGCGCAATCTTGTTAATCAAGAAATTCAGAAACATCTGCACTACATCATTCAGATTTTCAATCACTTTCTTCAATGGGTCCGCCTTTTCTCCCATTGCAGTCATACACAGCCCCAACACAATTGCAACTACTACAACGGATAAAATCGTGTTGTTCGTCGAGAATGCAGCAAAGATATTGGATGGCACAGCATTAACCACTGTGACGAGCGGATTATATCCTTCCATAGTAACTGCTTCTGTAGCCATCTCACTTGGCAAGTTTACATCAAACCATCCCATGGATTTTACGAAATAGGCTCCGACGCCTGCCAGGGTTGCAGCAACCACATAAAAACAAAGGTATGTAATAAAAGTCTTTCCTGCAATTCTTCCCAGCCGCTCCGGATTCGCCAGGCTGCAGAGTGCCAGAGTAAGGGATGTAATAACCAGAGGCACAATCGCCATCTGGAGTCCCCGCATGAAGAGCTGGCCGATAATGTAAAAGAGTCCTAATCCTTCGATTCCCTGCGTTGCCGTGATATCCTGGAAGAGAATTGCCTCGATCACGTTCCAGACTCCGCCGCTGCCATTCCCATTCAGAAACTCTCTCAAAAGCAGACATAAGAATCCGGCAACGAACCCCCCTGCTACCGCCAATATCATTTTTTTAACGATTGAAGTTTCTTTTTTCTTATTCTCCATTCTGCTATAACCTCCCATGATGTATTTGTCATTCCCATTGTTACTACACTTCAATTTCTTTATTTTTTTGTTTTGTCATTCCATGGCAATAAAGCATTTTTTTGAAATCACAATATTTTGTGTTTCAAATTTTATATATCCTCCCCCAATCTTTACCATATTTTTGCCTTTTATTGGTAATAACGCACTAAATTTATTTCTCTTATTCTAACATCACACAATAATATTGTCAATCATTTTTCTTTATTTCAAAGATTTTTGTTTGTTTTATCCATTTTTCTCCCGATTATATTCGTTATTATTTTTTTGTTTTGTGCATTTTGTCTTTGTTTCAAAGATTTTATCAAAGGTAAAAAAAGAGATTTTTCTATTTATGCTTTGAAACATAAAAAAAAGAGCCATTGTTCACAGACTGTACTCTGCTCTCCAATGACCCTAATCTCTCGTTTAGGTATATATTTTAATGAATAAAAACTCTCTTTAATAAATCAATCGAATTCCGTTTTCTTCACAATACTGTATCCATACGTCTCCCGGTCTTCTGTCGGTAATGATATAGTTTACGCTTTGAAGGTCCGTCAAACATACAAATGCTGTCTGGTCAAACTTAGAGTGATCCACAAGAAGCGCAACCTCCTGCGCCTGCTCTAACATCAATTTCTTAATCTCCGCCTCACTCTCATTAGAATCCAGAACACCTTTCTCGATATTCAGACTCTTGCAGCTTATCAAAGCGAGACTGACATTATATTTGCTGATATTCGTTTTTGCCAATTGTCCCTGCAGTGACAGAGACTTCTTATTAAATTCTCCGCCTGTCGAAATAATATGAAACGAAGACTGTTGAAATTCCCGGAATACTTCTGTCGAATTGGTCACAATCGTCACATCCCGGTTATCTGGTATCAGCTTCAGCGCCTCGACAACAGTGGTACTGGAATCTGCGATAATCGTATTCTTATCCTCCAATAATGCGGCCGTCTTACGTGCGATGTCCTGCTTTTCCCGCAGATGCTTCGTAAGCCTCTTATAAAAATGAACGTTCTCCTTTTGAACATCCGCATTCCAAATCGCCCCACCATGAATCCTGGTCACGACTCCCTCTAGTTCCAGTTTATCCAAATCCCTCCGGATTGTCTCTTCGGTCACAGAGCACTGCCTGCTTAATTCCGCAACCGACACCTTTTTCACATTCTGGATATGCTGTCTGATCACCATCAGTCTTTCTTTACTCGACATGCTTTCTTCCCTCTCCTCATCCTCAGTACCAGAGACATCTCTATTTAATAATATACCAGTCTCTTTGGTATTTGCAAGGACTTTTTCCTTTGAAAGCATATTTACCTCCTTTGAAACGCGTACCTTTGTTCAAAAGTATGCATTAAAATGCCTTTGAAAGACAGACAGGTAAGTTTTTTAATTGGCCCAGCCATTAGTAAGGCCAGGCCATAAGGAGTAAAGAAACAGTTTTTAATTTTTATTTGTCAATATCCTCCGCCAGTTTCCGCATGTAAGCAACATCCTCTGCCTCTAATTCTATCTCCGCAGACTTGATATTTTCTTCAATCTGTCCGACTGTCGTGGAACCGCTCAGCAGGTTGATGAATTCACCCTGAGCGAGAATCCATGCGAGCGCCAGATTTGCGATAGTACAATCGTATTTTTCACAGAGAGGTTTCCACTGATCCATCATGTCCATTGCTTTCTGCATGTTGTCCGGCTGGAACCATTTCTTCGGAATCTGAGCGCCTACCGGCTTGTAATCTCTTGGAAGAGCCCCGCTTAACAGTCCCATCTCCAATGGAGAGTATGCCTGGATTGTCACGTTGTTCTCTTTGCAGACCGGAAGCAGATCTTCTTCGATACCACGATCCAGAATACTATATTTTGCCTGTACGATATCAAGAGAACCGTACTTTAAGTATTCTTTGATATGGTTTACATCTACGTTTGCTGCACCGATTGCACGAATCTTGCCCTGAGCCTTCAAGTCATTTAACACCTCCATAGTCTCTGATATTGGAGTGAAATATGGCTCTACTGCCTGCCAGTGTGTCATATAAACATCAATATAATCTGTTCCCAAGCGCTCTAAACTCTGGTCAATTTCTTCCAGAATTGATTCTTTGGAAAGGTTTTTGTAAAGCTGTGTATCTCCTACTTTATTAAACAAACTTCCTTTTCTGTCATTCCAGATGATACCGCACTTTGTGATGATGACCACATCTTCCCTGTTCATCTCCTCCAGTGCTTTTCCTACAATCTTTTCACTGTTTCCAAAATTATATCCTGGTGCAGTGTCTATCAGGTTTACACCCAGTTTCGGGCATTCTCTGATTAAGTCGAGAACTACTTGCAGATCATGATCTCCGCCCCATGCCGGACCGCCGCCGATAGACCATGTGCCAAGACCCATTCTTGAAATATCTGTACCTGTATTTCCCAGTTTCATCTTTTTCATAATTATCTATTTTCCTTTCTTGGTCAGCGCAGGCAAATACGCTGCCTGCGCATGTTTCTATGACAGTTTCCTACTTTTGCTGCTCATAGTATTCCTTCAGTCTTTCATCAACCTGCTCTCTTCTCTGTACCCCTGTAGTCGCGCCAATGCTCTGCACACTGATAGAAGCTGTCACATTTGCAAACTCCGCGCATTCCTTTAAGGATTTTCCTTCCAAAATTGCAGTAATGAATCCGGATGCAAAATTGTCGCCTGCACCAATGGTGTCAATGGCAGTGATGCCTTTCATCGCCGGAACCTCCAGCACGCTTCCGTCCTGGCTCTTGATGTAGCAACCTTTCTTTCCGGTCTTGATGACCACATGCTGAATTCCGCAGTCAAGAAACTTATCAGCGATTTTTTCCAATTCTGTCTCATCAGTCATCAGGCATGCTTCATCATAATTCGGGAAGAAGTAATCCACATAGCCTAGTGCCTCTTTGATATCCTCCAAAGTCTCTCCTAATCTGGCCTTTATCATATCAGCACAAATCACCATACCCTGCTTCTTTGCCTCCTGGAAAATCTGAACCAGTGCTTTGCAGTCCAACAGCGGATTGTTGAAGATACTCGCCAATGACAACAGCCTTGCCTCTCCCAGTCTGGAAAGGTCCACATCATCAATGGTCATTTTCCACAGGCTTCCATTGCGGTTTGTCACAAAAGTCCGTTCTCCGTCAGCGGTCACGAGACCCACGTTGATGGATGTATCAATTCCTTCTCTGACTTTGATTCCGGAGTAGTCTATACCATTCTTTTCACAATGTTCTATTATAAAATTGCCAACCGCATCCCGGCCTACCATGCTCATCAGCCCGATTTTATGTCCCAGACGAGACATTATCGTCGCCTCGTTGATTGCATCTCCTCCGATTGTCATGGAAATCTGCTGTAACGGAAATGATTCAATCTCGAACATATCCCGATTGACTGGCTGTAGTGGAATATCTACGATTGCAGCGCCAACGCAGATTGCATCTAATTTTTTCTCCACGATTATTCCGCCTTTCCGTCATCTCCGAATAAAACGATTTTTTCTAGTGCACGCTGTTTTACTGCTGCTCTTACGGCTCTTTCTAATTCCAGGAATGGTTTGTCAACATTTGCTCCGATTGCAGTCATAGCTGCCTGGCAAAGCTCTGTATGGATATTGATCTTTGCGATTCCGAGAGAAATTGCTGTTTTGATATCCTCATCGCCGATTCCTGATGCGCCGTGAAGTACCAACGGTACGGATACGGCATCTCTAACCTTCTCTACCACTTCAAAGTTCAGCTTTGGCTCAGAGGTATAAACGCCGTGCTGGTTTCCGATTGCAACTGCCAGAGAATCACAGCCTGTACGCTCTACAAACTCTGCTGCCTGAGACGGATCTGTGTACTGATAGCTTGCCAGAGCCTCCTCGTAAACAGTCTCATTTCCTACATGTCCTAACTCTGCCTCTACCGGGATTCCCAGTGGATGGAAGTAATCTACAACTTCTTTTGTAAGACGGATGTTCTCTTCAAATTCATACGCAGAAGCATCTCTCATGACAGAATTCATTCCATGATTGTATGCATTCTGTACGATTTCCATGCTGCGGCCATGATCCCAATGTGTGATAACCGGAACAGTTGCTTTCTTTGCCATAGAAACCATCATATGGCAGAAATCTTCAAAAGAAGTATTTCCTACGAATCCTGTACCGAAAGAAATGATAACCGGTGCCTTTGTCTCCTCTGCCGCGTCCATAACGCCCATCAGCATCTCTGCATTCCATACATTAAAGTGAGGAATTGCGAATTTTCCTTCTTTTGCTTTGTTTTCCCAATATCTGATATCTGCTAACATTTGTTTTCCTCCTGAATCTTGTTTTCGTTTCGCTTATATTTCTATAAAATCTGCTGACTACTCGGCATCCTCAATCTTGATAACACCTTTGATGATATCTTTCTTGCAGTTTACGGACTCCTCAAAAGCTCTCTGCACATCCTGATAATCGTAAATATGTGTCACCATAGATTTTACATCGAATTTTCCGGATGCAATGGCATCAATGGTCATGGGATAGTTATTTGCATAACGGAATACAGTCTGAATCGTTACTTCACGGTTAATCTTCAAGAAATCAATCGGCACTTCACCAGGAATTGTACCAACAATCATAATCTTTCCGCCTCTTGCAACAATCTGAGGCGCCTGCTTCGCGGTAATCTGAGAGCCTGCAGTCTCAAATACGATATCTGCGCCCAACTCTCCAACCAGTTCCTTACATCTGCTGATGGTATCTTCTTCCATTCCGTTGATGACCTCAGATGCACCCAGCTCTTTTGCCATTTCCAGACGTTTCGGCATTACATCCACAACGATAATATCCGTTGCGCCAAGGCTCTTGCAGCCCTGTAATGTCATCAGTCCGATGCAGCCTGCACCCAGGATGACAATCTTTTTGCCCAATCTTGCGCCGCCTTCCATGGCTGCGTGCATTCCAACTGCTGCCGGCTCCACAAGCGCGCCTTCCATGGTGCTCATGTTTTCCGGAAGTTTATAGGTAAAGTTTTCCGGATGACACAGATAATTTGTCAATGCGCCTCTGTAGTTTGGCTGTGTGGCCATGAAATCTACGTCAGGACATATATTGTAGTGTCCCTCCAGACAATATTTACATTTTCCGCATGGTACGCCTGGTTCAATATTTACACGGTCGCCTGGTTTGAATTTTGTTACTTTGCTTCCTACCTGTACAACTGTCCCTGCACATTCATGTCCTAAACCAATCTTCTGATTTGGGTCTTTCGGCGGGATAAACGGGCCTGACTCGAATCCATGTACGTCGGAACCGCAGATTCCTACATACTCTACTTTTAACATAATTTCATCGTCTTTTGGCACTGGTACAGGTGCGTCTTTAATTTCCATCGTTCCAGGAACAACCAGAATTGCCTCTGTATTTTTCATAAGATTCTTTCCTTCCTTATTATATATAAACAACTTGTTATTCTACATTACCGATATCCTCAACGGATTCTCCTCTTGTCTCAACACCAAAGATGAATACACATACAGCGATGATTGCAGCAACAATAGAAATCAGGACGAATACTCCGCCGCTTCCCATGGAGCTTGCAACGGAAGTTACAAGGAATGGGAAGAAAATGTTGCTGACACGGCCCATTGCATTACAGAAACCGGAACCGGAAAGCTTCGCTGATGTCGGCCACATCTCCGGAACATATACTGCAGATGCGTAACATACATACATATAAATTACGGTATTCAAGCAGAATGTAGAAACAATCAATGCTGTCATCTGTGTCTGCTGTCCTGTGATGATTCCAAGAACCGCCATACCTACCAGTAAGATTACACCCATAACACGTCTCGGAATCTTATCCATAATCAGGGATGCAATAAAGATTCCAAATGGTGCGCCGAACAGTCCGAACATGGTCATAAACTGTGACTGAGACGTATCATACCCTAATGATCTTAAAAGGGAAGGCATCCAGGTCATCAATGTATACTGAATCGTATTCATACCAATCAGTACCAGAGAACCAACAATCGTTCTCTTTAAAAGTTTTCCCTTGAACAATGCGGAATATGGAAGCTGTTTTACAGCCTTCGGAGCTTCTGTTACCGGCGGAAGAGGCTTGCCGGTGGAAGCTTCGATTTCTTTTTCAATTCTTGTCATGATTTCGTCTGCTTCATCCACTCTTCCCTGCGCCTCCAGCCATCTTGGAGATTCCGGGAATTTCTTTGCAATCAATAAAGATGCAATGATGGAAAGGATGGATGGAATCATGTACTGAACTCTCCAGTTCATGTTGTAGCTCATCCCTGTCAGAGCGATTACAAATGCGATTCCGTTACAGATTGGGTGCGCCCAGTTTCCAATGAAGGAGTTCCGGCTTGACCAAACACCACGGTTTCTGCCTGGAACATACTCTGTAAATCCTGCGAACAATACAACGAGGAGCGCGCCAAGTCCAAATCCTTGCACCAGTCTGAATACATAAAGTACTCCGATATTTGGGGAAATAGCTCCGCCAATCATTGCGATGATATGTATAATTTCATATAAAAGAATACTCTTTTTACGTCCAATCTTATCGCCAATCGGACCGCCGACTAATGCACCAAACAACTGTCCTGCCGTGTAAGTCGTGCCCCACATGGCCAGAAGTGCGCTTCCCTCTTCCAACCAATGTAATTCATTCAGCAGGATATTCTGTACTGCACCGCCGATTCCGTTTGACCAGCAAACCAACAATGCAAACGCTGATACTAACCACATTTTTATATGCCAGCCTGAATTCGGGAGACGGTCAAGTCTTGCACCGATATTCACACTCTTTGTTTTTGTATTAGATGCCATAATTTTTTCCTTTCTTTTCTCATCCTTTTTTCTAACTTTATCAGATGGTATTTTGTAACCACTTGCGACGCAAGTGAATTTCCATATCTTTTTTCACACGATAATTTACATTATCTTGCACAGGTGGAAAGTTCTGTTTTCACTTCATTTTCCATGATTTCCCATGCTTTTTTGATGTCCGGATCCTTATTCCACAGTGCCGGCGGCCCTAACACCACCACGTCTGCTCCCGCTTCATATAAAGGACCATATACGCCTGCATTCATAGAACCGTCTGCTTCAATCAGAAAATCAAGTCCCATATCCTTTCTCCACTGCACCAGAGTACGAATCTTATCATACATCTGTGTGATTACTTTCTGTCCTGCATAACCCGCGTCCACAATCATAATGGTTACCTTAGACAACAGAGGAAGATAATAACGGATTCCTTCCAGAGGGGCAGCCGGATTCATTGCAATACCCGCCTTGCACCCAAGGGAAATGATTTTATTCAGGGTTACAAATGCATCACTCTCGATACAGTCTGTGTGAGGCGTAATATACTCCGCACCCGCCTCCGCGCAGGCTTCGATGTATTCCTGGGGATGCTTGATCATCAGGTGGGCATCCATAGGCGTTTTGACTACCTTTTTCAAAACAGTCATGAAGTCCGGTCCTACACCGAATGTTTTTACATAGTTTCCGTCCTTGATGTCGATGTGGAGAAAGTCCGCATGTTCATCTATGAACCGTACCTGATTTTCAAAATCGTACAAATCGCAGCACCCCATGGATGGCGCTAATAATAATCTTTTTTCCATTTTATTATATTCTCCTATATCAAAGCCGCAGGTATATAATATTTACGTGAGATGAGGAGGGTATATCTGCGGCTTTGAAAACCAGCTTTTAGGAATTAGTCTTCAAAATCATAGTGGAAAATGACTTTGATCGCTTCTTTATTTGCCATCAGTTCAAATCCTTTTTCCCACTCAGAAAGTCCAAGTCTGTGTGTGATCATCGGCTGAACCTTAATCTGTCCGGATTCCAGAAGACGGATTGCGTTTCTCCAGGATGTAGAATCATAAGCCATATGTCCGATGATGCTCTTGTTCCAGGATGTAATATCGTTGATAGAGAATTCTAATGGCTTGAAGCCCATACCTACACGGACAACTTCTCCGTTTGGACGAAGCATCTCAATTGCCTGCTTCAGAGCGATATTTGCGCCGGAACATTCAACAACTAATCCAAGGTTATCTCTTCCGCAGATTTCCGTACATCTCTTTACTACGTCTTCCTTGGAGCCGTTTACAACATGAGTAGCGCCCAATTCTTTTGCAACACCGAAGCGAACCTTCGTGTCTTCTTCCAGACCAACCATCACGATATTTACAGCGCCCATGATTCTTGCAACCTGTACGGCAAAGAGTCCTAACGGGCCGGTTCCGAATACAACAACATCCTGCCCCGGCAGCAGATGTGCCTGCTGTGCGATTGCTTTATAAGAATTGCAGATTGGGTCAAGTACTGCAGCTTCTTCGTATTTTACATTCTCCGGAATTTCCCAGATTGCATGTTTATGTATTCTCAAGATTTCTCCTGGAACCTTGCAGTACTTAGAAAAGCCGCCGCCCCATGTATTGTTGTCCAGTCCAAGGTTTACCTTATTCTCACAGCAGAGGAAATCACCTTGTTCACAAGCCGGGCATACGCCGCATACATGAGCGCTGTTGTCAGATACGACTCTCTGACCAACCTTCCAGTCTTTTACCAGTTCGCCTACTTTTACGATCTCTCCGGCAAACTCATGGCCACGGATGGAATTAAATTCATCAGAACCATTGTCAACCTTGTAGTGCTTCATATCTGCTCCGCAGATTGCCGCTGCTTTGATTTCAATAATAATGTCTTCTGGCCCACATTCCGGTTCTGGCACGTCGATCATACGATATCCGCCAAATGCCTTTCCATATCTTGCTAATGCTTTCATGTTCTTCTCCTTTTCTTCATGAATCTAAAGTCCATTTTGCTTCTTGCATCTTTTTTGCTTCCGGCCGGAAACGTTGTTCCTTGATGTAGTTACAGTTTACTTCAAATCTGCATTTTTGTCAATTAATTTTCTGTGTTTCAAAGATTTTCAGCGTTTTACACAGTTTTTATTTTCTCAAAACACGTTTTTTCTTTGTTTTCAAATTTTAATTTTGTTTAATTTTCACATATTTTCTGCGTTTCAAAATTTTCAGAATTTTCATTCATTTTCTGTTTGTATGGATTTCCGTGCTTTTTGAAGGAATTCAGGAGTGTGCGGATTATCAAAAAACACAGAATTTTTGAAAACAAAATGGCGCTGCTGCATGAAGAAAATCATATACCTGGTATCGTTCATTGTATTTCTAAATCAAATCCGATATTTTGTATATTCTATTCTCGATGCAGCAGCACCATATATTTTAAAAAAAATTCTGTTTATACGGCTCTATCTCAAAAGACTCAGCCTGTATCGCTCACACTATGATCTCGTTCTACCATCAATATATAAAAGCATTCACCTTCCCTATACCCAAAACACCGAATCTGAGAATGCTTTCCACAACGAAACTTATCCATCTTTTTGTCCGCAAATGCTGTATGCAGAAAATAATTCTGCTTTTTCGAAGACGGTTGGTAACTTTTATAACAAAAGAACTTATCCTGCTGGATTTCCGGCCATGATTTCGTTTCAAATCTCTCTAATGCAGCAAGCAGTTCCTCCACCTCTGTCTTTTGCAGTTCTTCTATACTTTTCATTCCTATATCGAGAAAGTCCGTTCTAAGCCGACCTTCTCGATACCGCAGTTTTAAATAATCAAACGTTTTTATTGCTCTACACTGCCAAAGCATACCAAGCAAATATCGCGTTGTAACCGCAGATTTCACATCTACTACTTCGTCTTTATATATAACATTCAGTATTCTGTCTTGATAATCTACATGCGGAAAAGAAATTACATCTGTCCTGCGTCTTGCTGCTTCTTCTAACGAATCATCACATTCTGATAACTCTTCATCCCAAAAAGGCGGTTCCATAATCAAAGAAGAAAGTTCCCGCTTCCACTTCTTGACCTGATCACGATATATCGGGTCCACTTTCCCCTTACGATTCTGCAGGTCCAGAATCGTCATATCTTTCGTAATCCTTCTATTATATAATGAACTATGTCTCATCAATGAAATCTTTAGTTTTCTAAGAATTCCAAGATTCATACTCATAACAGGCAGTGTCTGATAAAAGTCATCCTGATTCTGAAACTGGCCGTCCAGAGATTTCTCATTTAGTAATAATTCCATCCTGCCTCCTTACATTCCCAACAGTTCATCCAGATCATCATCAAACTGATCGAACAGACCATATGGATGATTTTCTTCCGCTCCTTGCCTATTTAGTTTGATATCATACACCTTAGTCTGCATCGTCTCATCTAGTTCGAGAAAATAAACCGCGGTTTTATCTTTAGAAATTCTCTCTTTCTTGATGCATTTTCTTAATCCATTATAAATATGGTCGCTATGAGTCTCTAAAATCACCTGTAAGCCCAGATTTGATACATATGCTAAAAACTCAACAAGCCGGGACTGAGCCCTTGGATGTAAATGAATCTCCGGGTTCTCAATAATCAGTGTATCATCCACTTTACAGCTCAGTGCCGCTATAACTAGTGTCGCAATATACGTAACTCCGGTCCCAACATTTCTAGCTCTGTAATACCTATTACTTTTTGCATTTGCATAAGCAGCCACAACCTGGTCGATATCTGACACAATGTTTGTCTGAATATGAAATCCTGTCAGGTATTCCAACCAGTAATTCACCTGATTATTCAGACTCATTCCTACCGTTTCCGGATTGCAGGCGAAGCCTTTCTCCGGAATCCTTTCCTGTCCGAACATTCCCAGAAAAGAATAGGTATATTCCCCATGATTTCCAATTTCCTGTGGTTTTTCCATATTCAGATCATATGCCTTTTCCACCCCGATACGGTCCACCGGCAAATATATGATATGGTGTGTCTTCACATAATTAAGCACATCCTCTTCAGAAGACATTCTTAATCCAACCAGACTAACGCTGTTTCCACCAGATATATGGACTTCAGATGTATAAGTTTTCACGTCTTCTTTTATCTCAATTTTAAACTGAATATTTTTATTTCCTTTGATAGTATTTTTTATATCTGCAAACCGCCCCAAATCTACATATTTACAATCCCCTTCACTATTATCTTTTTCCTTCTGTTTTTGAATCACATACAGAAGCGCTTGAATAATCGAGGACTTTCCCGCAGAATTGACTCCGGACAACAATGTAAACTCTCTCAATTCCATCTCAATCCGATTAATGCTTTTATACCCGTCTGCCAGTATTTTTCTTACCATCTGCCAACTCCTTATATTTATCAACGACTACCTGAAATCTTTCATCCACATGGATTTTACTGTCTACATTATACGTAAGCGCATTCAAAAATACGCTGTCTTCTAACATCTCATCTACCGCTGTCTCTATTTCATCCGGATTTATGCCTTGATTTTCTTCGGCAAATAATGCTAAAAAATAAAATAAACTTTCAAACAGAGTCATACTGACAGGACGGCGGCGGCCGCTGTCTGTAGGAATACGAAATGCATCTTCACCCAAAATAAAATAGCTGTCATCCATCACCCCGCAAAACATCTCTTCTAGCTCCCGCAGTCCTGCTTCACTCATTCGGTTGAGCTGCTCCATAGTTTCTCCTAAAAGTTCTTCTATGTCACTTCTATATCTTACTTTTTCTCCGTTCCTTTTTATCAACTGGCCTTTTTTCCAAAGATAAAAACCAATTGCACGCAATATAATATATTTATCCTTCATATGAATAGAACTGATTGAATTTCCTGTAGCACGTTTGAACTCTTCTCGTTCCGCCAATCTATTTAATAATTTTGTAGAGCGCCCCTGATATAATGCATTTCTCATTTCCTGATTATTCAATGGAGTGCCACCCCGATTCACCCTGTCAAATATATCAAACCGTACCCTGTCAGGGGTAGGATACTTTATAACCTGCATAATTAACTGAAAATCTTCTATTGAAGCTGCAAATTTACGCATGTCTTCATTGCTCTCCAAATCTTGAAACTTACAGCCATTTAACTGCGGCAAAATATTTAACCCTTTTAAAGCAAATTTATTGTCCAGGTAGTCAAAAAAAGTTGTAAGCCTTTGCCTTCCATCTACAATTACCAGATTCCCTTCCATTGTTTCTGCAAGATATATTAAAGGAAGGGGAATCCCCATAATTATTGATTCAATCAATTCTGATTTCTGTTTTGATTTCCACACATAATTTCTTTGAAAATCTGGGTCCAGACGAATAGCCCCCCTGTCGTATCGGCGTTTCAATTCATAAATTGAAAACTGCATTCTGTCAATTTTCAGGCTGACTATTGGATATACACTCTGATCCATTTCTATTTTATTTCCATCAAACCTTATCGTGCCGGCATCATCCACGCCGTCTTCCTCTTCAATTTCTGAAATCCAGTCTTTCATAATCTGGCTCCTGTTCATTTAAAATATAGTAATAATCTTCTACATTCTATCATTTTTCCACTGTATGTTTCAACCTGGCATTCTTGATAAGAATATATAAATAACCTTCAATTCAATTTATCACGCAGTACTTCTATTTTGCAGGAATGTTCTTTTGTCTCCTTATCATAAGCAATACCTACACCAAGTATCCTTCCCAAATATCTTCAAGCTGGCAAAAACAGGACCAGCATTATATGCGCTGGAAAAAAAGGATGCAATCATGTTTGCCATCACAGACTTGCCGAAACGACGCGGCCTGGTAATGCAGACATAATTTGTACTGGTTTCAATCCGCGGTATCATTTGCTCCAACAACAGGGATTTATCTACAAAGTAAGGACTGAGATATTCCCTGCTGTATGCGTCATAAACAGCAGCCGGATTCAAATAATTTCCCATAGTATTCTGCGCTCCTTTCCTTAACCTGCCCCACTAAAAAAATGAATCTAATCCTGCATCTCCATTGCCTCCATCCCTTTGGATTTCCCCAGAATCACAAAAGAGATAATTGAAAGAAATCCCATCAATAAATAGATTTCCCGCATTGGCAGAATCAATGATAATGCCGCCAGCAAAAATGACCCTACAGGCATGGAGGAGCATGCCAAAGCATTAAATATCCCGCTGATCCTGCCGACAAATTCCTCCGGTGTCCTTGACACAAAGATAATCTGAACTGTAACGCCGATTATCGAATTTACAGTTCCAAAGATGAACGCTGCGATAAAATAGCTGACATATCGTCCCCCCGCTGAAGGAATGATTCCAAGCAATATGTATATAAAATAAAGAATCCCTATGATGATTCCGCCACGAACCAGTAATTGTTTTTCCGATATCTTTTGGGATATAACCGGCAAAATCAATGAACCACATATCATGCCGATTGTAATTGCCGTACCGCCGACGGACATTGCCAAAACACCCAGTCTCAGGTATTCACTGATATAGGCTGCCTGCAGGTTTTCTATCGGCAAAGTGCATAGATTTAATATCACGCAAGCCGCACATGCCATCACCGCCAGATTGCTCTTTTTAAAATATACCGCCCCTTCTTTCAGAGAATTGATATAATCCTGCAATTGAAACTTCTTACCTTCTCTTTTCCTGTCATCTATTTTCAGAAATGATAAGAGGAAACCTGAGGCCAGAAACGTAATCACATCTACAAACAGGGCTCCCTCAATGCCGATGCACCCTATGATGATTCCTGCACATCCCGTTCCCACTAACTCGGAAGTCCTGCGGGCACTCTGGTCCAACGAAATCGCTGTCTTGTAATTCTCTTTCTTTAATATCTGAGGCAGAACAGCTACCCCGTTTGGAATACGCAGCGCCTCAATGGTTGAGTTGGCGAACGTTAAAATCAACAAGTGCACAGGAGCGGCAACATTCAGAATGAAAAGAATACAGGTAACAAAAACAATGCCTCCCCGGAGAATATCACATGTTACGATCGTTTTCTTTTTATCAAAGTATTCCGTAAACCCGCCGAGAAATGGCTGAAATAATACGGTAGGAATCATATTGACACCTAATATGATGGTTAGCCATGCCGTCGAGCCTGTCAGTTGATAGACCATCCAGCTATATGCGATTGCGTCAATCGAATCCCCAAAACGGCTTATAATATTTGCCAAGAGCATATATCTGAAGTTCTTTTCACGCTTTAAAATGTTGATGTAGATGTCAAAATACATTTCTGATTGAATTAACTCCTCTCTGGGTATCTCATTTTACAACCTTTATCTTACTCATACAGTATACCACGGCTGTCAGAAATGAGCCACTCAAATCCAAGATACTAAATATAAAAAGAAGCTATCATTACGACAACTTCTCATTTCTTAGTCTTCATAGTGCCCTTTGCAAGATTTCACAATTATCTGATTGTCAGATATTTCATATACAAGACGGTTTGCTTCGTCTATTCGTCTACTATATAGCCTTGATTTATCATACTTTAAACGTTCTGGCTTCCCTATGCCCTGCATCGCTCCGTCCCTGTCTATGCTTTTCAACAGTTGGTTTATCCGTTTTATAGTCTTTTTGTCCTGTCCCTGCCATTCAATATACTGATTCCAACCGGTATCTGTAAATAATATATTCATTCTTTTAGTTCTCCATGGCTTCCAGCTCCTCCATCGTCTTTGCAACTACTTTTCCGGCTTTCAGCTCTTCATCTGATTTATCCAACATAGCAAGGTATTCAATATTTCGCTTCGCTTTTTGCAATGCATTATATTCAGCTTCATTTATCATATAAATATTTTCATTTCGAGGTCTTGATATAAGAACGGTTTCACCCATATGAATCCTATCACACCATTCCTTGAAATTGTCCCTCACATTTACAGACTTTACAGCCACCATAGTTTATCCCCCTTCGTGTCAAAAACGTACGTTTTTTTGTATCTATTTTTGTACTTCTATTATATTCAAAGCCTGCTCTGGTGTCAATAAAAAGACAAATGTTCCATATTCAAATTAATGCCTTTCACACTTAAAATAACTCTCTCATCCGCTTTTAATTTTTATAAAATAGATTACTTTTATTATTTCCCCCTGCTGCATTGCACAACTTCTCTTGCTTTCAAAATATCATCTTTATGAACATAGAAAATATACTCATACATTCTGGAGGTATCTGCTCCTGCGCTTCCCATCCTGGCTCTTGAACCTGCTGCCACCGGCGACGGACTCTCCCGATTAATGGTCTTCAAGTCATATTTTATTCCATGCTGTTTCAATCGTTCTCTTAGCTCACCCTGCTCCTGCATGGAATATGTAATGCATAATTCTTTTCTATTGAGAATTGAAATCATAGTTTTCCCTCCCTGAGCTCATTTTACAACCTTTATCTTATTCCTACAGTATACCACGGCTGTCAGAAATGAGCCACTCAAAAATCGAAACGGCACCTTTCATTTTTTATTGACATTTCTGCCACTAATGAGAACTTTTTACCCAATGGATGGAATCTGCAAATTCATATAAATCGCCTAATTCCTTGATTCCTTCCAACTCCCATACATAGAATGCTCCATCCAGGCGGACAAATACAGCCCCTTTTTTCTTCGACATGTCATACAATAAATGAGCCTGTTCTCCTTCGGCAATTTCATATGTCACATGATCTGCTTCATCTGTAATATCCCGAAGACTGTACCGGGCGCGGGCATGACTATCATACATTAATACAAAATTATGATTGCTTTCCGGATATATTGCCAAATCACTTGCAAGTATATCCATATAAAGCGTATCCGCAATATCGTCAATCCTTCCGCCGAGTATATGGCTTTCTGCGAACATCCTGACAGGCAGAAAAGCAGAAATAATATCATTACATACAATAAACCTTTTTTCATCATAATGCACTCCTATCGAACAATTTCATCTGTGCTACAGACATCCTCACCTAATCACATCCCCAATATTGATTTAAACTTTCCTTTACTTTTTTCAGCCTTGTCCGGGTGATCAGAAGTTGATGTCCGCCTTCCAGATAAATCGTATCCCCGCTGATTTTTTCAATGTATTTCATATTCACAATATAACTGCGGTCTGCAAACAGGAAAATCTTACTGTCCAGTCTTTCCATGGTGTTTTTCAATACTTCCCTCTCCTTGAAGTCCCCTGCCCTGGTAACATACAATACATACTTATGTCCCTTGATTTTCTCCACATAAAGAATATCCCGGAAATATACTTTTTGCTTCTCGTTTTCCGGCCCGAGCAGGACAAAATCTTTTCTTTCCCTTTTTACCTTTTCTATCAGGCCTTCCACAACGGATGGCAGCCTTTCTTTCATCTCACCTTTTAAGATATACTGGTACGCTCCTAACCGATAGCTTTCAGCCGCAAATTCTGAATGTGATGTCAGGAACACCAGATAACATCCGTGCATCTTCTCACATACATATTTTCCTAATTCCAGGCCGCTCATGCCCGAAAGTTTAATGTCTGTGATCAAAATATCGAATTCAATCCCCTGAGCAGCATCCGCAATCATCTCCTCCGCACTGGAAAAAGAAAATATCTCTGCTTCTCCTTTTGCATACACCGCCCTCCCAATATAGTCGCTTTCCAGTTCCAGTATATTTTTTTCATCATCTACAATTGCAATCTTTACCACGGTTCCTCCTCCTGAACAAATCCTCATCCGCCGCCTTTATGAAAACATATTTTTGCTTCCCCTGCCAAAAGCAGCTTCCGTTTTCATTAGGATAGCATAAATCAATGAGTAAATGTGGCTTTGTCCCTAATCCGTAGGATTTTGTCCCTAATCCGTCGTACATGGCTCGTTGCTTCGCGGGAATAAATAAAGGAGGGCATCCTCTGAATCAGTTCCTGACTTTGGACGCCCTCCTCTCTATTCAAGA
>CANOBT010000029.1 GCA_947564305.1 uncultured Lachnospiraceae bacterium
CATGGGAACGGGCTGCGATACCATTCTGGCCCAGATGGTGGCGGAATGCATGGACAATGATCTGTATCAGAATATTAATAAACAGATGGTAAATATTGAGAAGGTGTCTTCAAAATATGACGTAAGTGAATTAAAAAGTATGATTGAAGAGCATACTGCCTATACGAATTCGGAGAGGGGAAAAGAAATCCTTAATAATTTTAAGGAGTATCTGCCCAGATTCAAAAAAATTATTCCGGTGGATTATGAACGCATGCTCACGACGATTCTTCAGCTGGAGGAACAAGGCATGAGCAGCGAACAGGCGAAAACAGAAGCATTTTATGCGATAAAGGAAGGAAAATAGGAGGCAGAAAAGTGGGAAAAGCGACAGGATTTATGGAATATGAAAGACAAGATAAGAGTGCGGAGGAACCGAAAAGCCGTATCAGACATTTCCAGGAGTTCCATACGCCGTTATCCAGAGAGGAACAGGAGTGCCAGGGCGCGCGGTGTATGGCCTGCGGCGTGCCATTCTGCCAGTCGGGACAGATGATTATGGGTATGGCAAGCGGCTGTCCGCTTCACAATCTGGTTCCGGAGTGGAACGATTTGATTTATCATGGAAATTGGGAAGAAGCTTATTATAGGCTGAAGAAAACAAATAATTTTCCGGAATTTACATCTCGTGTATGTCCGGCTCTGTGTGAAGCGGCATGTACCTGCAGTCTGAATGGCGACGCAGTGTCTGTGAAAGCAAATGAATACGGAATTATTGAAAATGCATATGAAAAAGGATATGCAGCGGCAAAGCCGGTAAGAGTGCGTACCGGGAAAAAGGTGGCGGTTGTAGGTTCGGGGCCCTCCGGGCTTGCTGCTGCAGATCTTCTGAACCGCAGAGGGCATTCTGTGACGGTATTTGAGCGGGAGGATAAGGCCGGCGGACTCTTAAGATACGGAATCCCGAATATGAAGCTGGAGAAGCAGATTATAGACCGAAAGCTTGTGGTTATGAAAGAGGAGGGAATTAGTTTTGTTACAGGCTGTAATGTCGGAAGGGATAAAAAAGCAGCCTCGCTTTTAAAGGAATTTGACAGGGTGATTTTGTGCTGCGGAGCTTCGAATCCAAGAGATATTAAGGTGGAAGGAAGGGATGCGAAAGGAATCTACTTTGCTGTAGATTTTCTGAAGTCTACGACAAAGGCACTGTGGAGGGAGGATAAGAGAGACAAGAAAGCGAAGCTTAAAGAAAGTCTGCCAAAAGAGGGGGGCTATATTTCTGCGGAAGGGAAGCATGTGATTGTCATTGGAGGCGGAGATACAGGAAATGACTGTGTAGGTACTGCGATGCGGCATGGAGCAAAATCGGTTCTTCAGCTTGAGATGCTGCCGAAGGCTCCGGATGTTCGTGCTGAAAGCAATCCATGGCCGGAATGGCCGAAGGTCTGCAAGACAGATTACGGGCAGGAAGAAGCAAAGGCGGTGTTTGGACATGATCCCAGAGAATATACGGAAAGCTATTATCAGATGGACACCTATTACCGTTTGTTCCATCTGAGCTTCCAAAAGAGTCTGGAGACTTCCAATATTCTTCTGGACGATTTGTTTAAGCACGTTGTCGATAAGCTGGAAGGACTCCATACTCATTGGTTTCTGGGCGAGTTGGGTAATAACTGGTCGGATGTATGTGCGGATGAACTGGCAGCCTGCGGTAAGGTTCTGGAAGTACCGCAGCAGGAAGAATTTTATCGTTCCCGCATTAAGACTTCAGATACCAAGGTGTTCGTGATTATTTCGGATGTCATGCGTTATGAAGTGGCGGCTACGATGGCAGACCAGCTTCAGAGAGAAACACAGAGCAAGGTTTCCATCAGCAGTATGCAGAACATCTTCCCTTCTATCACAAAGTTTGGTATGGCAGCGTTACTGCCGCACAAGGAACTAACGGTAGAGGTTCGGAATGATATTTTGACGGTTCTGGCAGATGGTCAGTCTACGGCAAGCGCATATCGGGATAAGGTTCTGAAAGCAGAAGATCCGGCGAGTGTAACTTTGAAATACAATGATATCATTGCCATGAAGCGAGCAGAGCGAAGTGCCTTGGTGAAAGGAATAGAACCTTGTACGTATTATTGTAAATGAATTTATAAAAAAGGAAAGCATCAGACGGTATGTGGAATATGGCAGAAGATATGCAATTATGCAGAAAGGTGTGCAACCTGATTATTTGATGCCTGTAAAATTCCTGAGTGGAAATACAGAGTTTGCAGGATTTACTCCAAGAGAAAGTATCCCGATCAAGATGAGTGGCGGTGCTATGAATTTTGTGCATGGTGGTATCAGCTTGCAGGAAATGGTTGTTCCGGTGATAGAGTACCACTATCTTCGCAATGATTCTATGGAGTATAAGCGTAATAAACAGAAATATATTTCTTACAAAATTAGCACTCACCTATTGACAGTGCTAACAACTTCTGTTATTGTTATATTGTCAATAGAACAAATAGACATCATTCAGAGTATTTTCGGAAATTCATTTCTAAAGAGATAACAATCATGGATTTCTGGGTATACTTAGAGATAGGAGGCTATAGCATGAATATAAATAAATTTACGCAGAATTCCCTGCAGGCAGTGCAGTCCTGCGAAAAACAGGCTTATGATTATGGCAATCAGGAGATTGTGCAGGAGCATTTGCTTTATGCATTGATTACACAGGATGACAGTCTGATTTTAAAATTGCTGGAGAAAATGGGTTTCCAGGCAGCCTATGTTGTGAACCGTGTGGAGGAGATGCTTGACAAACGTCCGAAGGTTCAGGGTGGTAAGGTCTATGTAGGGCAGGATCTGAATAATGTTCTGATCCATGCAGAGGACGAAGCTGGGCAGATGGGAGACGAGTATGTTTCTGTAGAGCATTTATTCCTTGCCCTTTTGAAATACGCAAGTCGGGATATGAAGACCTTTTATCAGGAGATGGGCATCAGCCGGGAGGGATTTCTCCAGGCATTGTCCTCTGTGCGGGGGAATCAGCGGGTAACCAGCGATAACCCGGAAGCAACCTACGATACATTGAATAAATATGGACAGGATTTGGTGGAGCGCGCCAGGGAGCAAAAACTGGACCCGGTCATCGGACGTGATGAGGAGATTCGCAATGTGATCCGAATCCTATCCAGAAAGACCAAAAATAATCCGGTGCTGATTGGGGAACCAGGTGTCGGTAAGACCGCGGTTGTGGAAGGTCTTGCCCAGCGTATCGTAAAAGGGGATGTGCCGGAGGGACTGAAGGAAAAAACGATTTTCTCCCTGGATATGGGTGCACTTGTTGCAGGCGCGAAATACCGCGGAGAGTTTGAGGAACGTTTGAAAGCTGTTTTGGAAGAAGTGAAAAACAGCGATGGCAGAATTATTCTCTTTATTGATGAGCTTCATACCATTGTAGGCGCAGGAAAAACAGATGGCGCAATGGATGCGGGAAATATGTTAAAACCTATGCTTGCACGCGGTGAGCTGCATTGTATCGGTGCTACGACTCTGGACGAATATCGTCAGTATATTGAAAAGGATGCCGCATTGGAGCGGCGTTTCCAGCCAGTGCTCGTGGAGGAGCCCACAGTGGAAGATGCCATTTCTATTCTGCGTGGCCTGAAAGAACGATATGAAGTATTCCACGGTGTAAAGATTACGGACAGCGCCCTGGTTGCGGCGGCCATGCTGTCCCACAGGTATATTTCTGACAGATTCCTTCCAGATAAGGCAATCGACCTGGTGGATGAAGCCTGTGCCTTGATAAAGACGGAGTTGGATTCCATGCCCACAGAGTTGGATGAGCTGAGCCGCCGGGTAATGCAGCTTGAGATTGAAGAGGAAGCATTGAAAAAAGAAGACGACCGGTTAAGTCAGGAACGTCTGGCACATCTTCAGGAAGAACTGGCAGAACTGCGGGAAGAATTTTCAGGCAAAAAAGCGCAGTGGGACAATGAGAAGGCTTCCGTAGAGCGGGTACAGAAAATCCGTGAGGAAATCGAGCAGGTCAACAAGGAAATCCAGAAGGCACAGCAGGATTATGACTTGAATAAAGCGGCAGAATTGCAGTACGGCCGTCTGCCTCAGTTGAAAAAGATGTTGGAGACAGAGGAGGAGCGTGTAAGGGAGAAGGATTTGTCATTAGTACATGAGGCGGTGACTGATGAAGAAATCGCAAGGATTATTTCCAGATGGACCGGAATCCCTGTGGCGAAATTGAATGAAAGTGAGCGCAGCAAAACACTTCATCTGGGAGAGGAATTGCATAAACGGGTCATTGGGCAGAACGAGGGTGTGGAATTGGTGACAGAAGCCATTATCCGTTCCAAGGCAGGAATTAAAGACCCTTCCAAGCCCATCGGTTCCTTCCTGTTTCTTGGACCTACCGGTGTGGGCAAGACGGAGCTGGCAAAAGCATTGGCTCAGAGCTTGTTTGACGATGAAAATAACATGGTCCGGATTGATATGAGTGAGTACATGGAGAAATATTCCGTGTCCCGTCTGATTGGAGCGCCTCCGGGATATGTAGGCTATGATGAGGGCGGTCAGCTTACGGAAGCAGTCAGAAGAAAGCCATATTCCGTGGTGCTGTTTGATGAGGTAGAGAAGGCTCATCCGGATGTGTTCAACGTACTTCTGCAGGTGTTGGACGACGGACGGATTACCGATTCCCAGGGCCGCACAGTAGACTTTAAGAATACAATTTTGATCATGACCTCCAATATCGGTGCACATTATCTGCTGGAAGGAATTCAGGAGGATGGTACGCTGACAGAGGAAAGCCAGTCTATGGTTATGAATGATCTTCGGGCACATTTCCGGCCGGAATTTTTGAATCGTCTGGATGAAATTATTATGTTCAAGCCGCTGACAAAATCGAATATTGACGGAATTATTGATTTATTGGTGGCAGATGTAAATAAACGGCTTTCCGAGAAGGAGCTATCCATAGAACTGACAGATGCAGCCAAGAGCTTCATTGTGGAAGGCGGCTATGATCCTATGTACGGTGCAAGACCGTTAAAGCGTTATCTGCAGAAAAATGTGGAGACTTTGGCTGCGAAATTGATACTGGCAGGAAATGTAGGCAGAGGCGATACCATTCTTATTGATGTGGCAGATGGGAAGCTGGAGGCACGCTGCTCCCAGTGATAGCGAATTCCTGTAGAGCGAGAGGCAAAAAAGATGAGAAAAGTAAATTGGAGAAGACTGTGTTATGACCTTTTTATTGATATCGTCGGAGGAATTTTGATTGGCGCCGGAATTTATAATTTTGCGGCCAATGCAGAATTTCCGTTGGCCGGCGTGTCCGGTATTGCATTGATATTTTACAGGCTATGGGGACTGCCGATTGGATTGGCAACCATTCTCTTAAATATACCGATTGCAGTAGGCTGCTATAAGACATTAGGACGGGAGTTTTTTGTACGTTCCATCCGTTCTGTTGTGATCACGTCTATCATCACCGACTATATTGTTCCATTGTTTCCCGTGTATTCCGGGGAACGGATGCTGGCGGCAATCTGTACAGGAATTTTTTCGGGTTTAGGTTATGCATTGATTTTTATGAACAGTTCCTCTACCGGAGGAATGGACTTTGTATCTATGGCGGTTCGTGCAAAGAAGCCCCACATTTCTCTTGGGAGAATTGTATTTGTGCTGGACTGTGCGATTGTCCTGCTGGGCGGCTTGATTTTCAGGGATGTAGACGCGACGATTTACGGCCTGATTATTTCATACCTTTTAACCGTTGTGATTGATAAAATCATGTATGGCATTGATTCCGGAAAGATGACATTGATCGTGACAGACAAAGGGCAGGAGGTCGCAAGTAAAATTGACGAGTATATAGGCAGGGGCGCAACCATACTTAAAGGGAAGGGGAGCTATACCGGAACGGAAAAAGAAGTTGTGATGTGTGCCTGCAATAATAAGCAGATGTATTCGATTCGGAAGATGGTCAAGGAACTGGACCCGAAATGCTTCATTGTGATCATGGAATCCAATGAAGTGGTGGGAGAAGGGTTCAAAGAAGCGTAATATCATACTGGAATATGTGGCAGACTTGCCTGAGTATGAGAACGGCAATTCTGTGGAAGCGGCAGCTTGATAAGTGGTATTGTGACAAATCGTAAGGATATGTGAAAAATATATTTCCTTTTTCCTAATGATAATTTATATTTAAGTAAATTTTATTTGATATGAATATTCAGATTAATACGGAAAAAGGGAATACTATGTACAGTCTTGAAGAAAAAAGCAAAAAAAGTAAGGGGATTTCATCTGCACCGCGGCATCCTGTCCATTCTTTTGGCATTGCCCCCCAAAATGCTGCAGCACCTATACAGCGGTTCTATTTTGTTAAGAATATGAAAAGGGATATTAGAACGGGAAATGTTGATACATTTGTATCATATATTCAAAACTGTAGCTCCTATAAATTAGAAACAGTATATAAGAAATGCAGAAATGATTTGATCAAGTATCAGGCAAGATTTAACAATGATCAATATGCCACTATTATCAGTTATCTCATCACCAGAAACAATCCACGGAATGAATTTAAATGTGCGTTCAATAACCTGATTGCTCTCTTAAAAATACAGTTGAATAATAAGTCAGTAGCTGCAAATTTGATTGATCAGGAAGTGCTCATTATTAAGAGGAATAAGGAATTAACCGATTATAAACCATATAAACGTTGGAAATCATCTTCCAGTTCCGGCGGAAGTGGACAGTGGTCTACTACAAGAGGTGCCGGTGCTTTTCGTTACGGCACGACAGGACCCGTCTCCCCTAATACTTTTTCTCCGGGAACCACACCAATTGCGTATGGAAGCGCTGCAATTATGAAGGATGGGAAAGCGCCAATAGGTGCACAATCTTTTAAATATACTGCGGTAGCGGAAGAGGATTTGGATCCAAGTGTTCCAATAGACCCACGATTTCAGGCATATGATCGCGGATACTCTATTGGCGCACACGAATTTGCTCATACGATTCACGAATTTGGAATTACAGATGCTCAGCGAGTAAGAATAGGAAACTGTTATGAGGCATTTTTACTCAAGGTAGATTCATATCCATCGGCTGCATGGGTTGATGGACCAGGACCCTGTTATGCATCAACAAATGTGAAAGAATATTTTGCACAATCTTCCAATGCATATCTTAGCATGAATGCAGGAAAAGATGCAGCAACTGGAAAAACGAGACATAATAGCAGGCGATGGCTTGAGAAACATGATCCTGATCTGCTGCGAGTGTTAGATGAAATTTATAGGCCTTGATTCTGAGGACAGCAGGGAGAGCCGATTTACTGTTGGCCCATCCCCTTTTCTGTCTATCCTCTGTGCATAAATAAACCTGCTATTGGACTTCTCTGAATGAACAGATGTCAAATAGCAGGTTCTTTATATACCATAGTATGCGAAAGAAGCTGCCAGTGGCAGGTTCTTTGCATGTAGATTCCGCAATATATGCAGCTAAGAAACCGTAATGTACGGCCTGCCTAATAATGAATGACTACCGGCAAACCGACTTCTATCATAGAATAAAGCTCCTGTGCATTGTAGTAGGGCATGTTGATACAGCCGTGCGACCCATTCCAAAGATAGACATCTCCGCCGAATGCCGGCTGCCAGGTTGCGTCATGGAAGCCGATACCGCTGTATGTAACGCGCATCCAGAAATCCACAGGTGTCCGATATTCCGGTTTTCCCGTTTCAGGAACGATATTTCCGACCAGAATCGTAGGAGATAACTTTTCCAGAATCGTGTAGACTCCGGCAGGAGTGCCCATGCCGGACGGCGTGCTCCCTGTTACAACATCACTTTCAAATACAACGGCGCCGTCCTTTAAATACCACATATGCTGGGTCGTCAAATCCACTTCCAGAAAAGTATTGCCCCAGTCCTGGGGAGCATGGGAAGCTGCGGTCTGGCCGTAGGAAACAGCTCGGGTCAAAACCTCTCCGTTTCGAATGCTGTTTAATAAAGCCGCAAATTCCTCATCTTCATTAATGGACCATCCGTAGGTGCCCCCGGATACTTCTGTGGCTTTTCCGGCAGGCGTGGTCAATGGCCTGGTGGCTCCAAGGGTATCATACCGTGCATCAAATTCTAGAATCCAGTTCCGGACAGCATCTTCATTCAGAGTGACATTGAGATTATCATCCACGGTCAGCCAGGTAGAAATCAAGGTCTTATCCACTACTACAGGTGTGTCCATCTCATAGGTCACACTTGCTTTGCAATAATCATTCAGCTTTTTACAGACCTGTATCATTTCTTCTGATTCGGTGGTATATTTGGGCTTTTCATAAAAGCCTTCCTCTTGCAAATCCATTGTTTCTTCAAGAGCCAGAGTAAACTCCAGGACTTTTTCTTTTAGCTTTTCCGAATCTAAAGAGGTGCCGTAAATTTCCGGCTCGATGACAAATGCATTTCCGTCAAATTTGGGATAGGCAGATTGAGGCGGAATGGGCTCCTTCGTTACGGCATCCAGAGTGTCCACTTTTTTTGACAGGGCAGTTTCATCACAGGATATTCTGAAAACCACATCCTCTGACTTTTCTTTAAACCATTCCACCGGCCAGGCGAACGCATTTTGCTTATCTAATATATAGTCCAGCTTTAGATTGTCGTCCCAGGTCATGGAAATGTCTTTCCCGACAATCCGCTCGATTTTTTCGCCGCTTTCTACAATTTCTAATATGTAGTCATCGGCCTCTTTGGCGAAAAATGCACGTGCCTCTTCCACTGTCTGGCAGGAAAAATCCTGTTCATTAATTATGGTGTGGAACAGGAAATGCTTCTGGAAGAAAAATGCGACTCCCAGGTATGTAAGCAGCAATACCGCGGCAGCACCGGCGGCGATGTATTGAACAAGTCTTTTCGCTGGCAGCTTTATTTTGTCATTAGAAGCATTGTCTGAATTTTCCTCTGTCTGCCCGAAGGATGCATCATTGTCAGTGGTATCTGTCTGTCCGGAGGATGTATCATTGTCAGTGGTATCTGTCTGTTCAGAGGATGCGTCGTTGGCGGTGGTATCTGTCTGTTCGGCGGATGGACCTTCAACAGTACTGTCTATATTCTGCGCAGCTATGATTCCCGCTGAATTATCAGATTGCTGCAAAGGTGTTGTATTAGCCGTTATATTTTCAGGCTGCTGTAAAGGTGTATTAGCTATTATATTTTCAGATTGCTGCAGAAGCGTATCATATGCTGTATCTTTGGATACTTGCGAAGCAGTCTCCCCTGTTATGCTGTCAGTGGGATGCGAAGCAGCGGTGTCTGCCGCGTGTTCAGATGCTGTATCCGATGGCTCCACTGTAGCGCTTTCGGCTTGCCTGTCGATCATATGCTGCATGGTATCTCGAAATGTTCGAGGTCCTGAAGAAGCTTTTTTCGGTTGATGAACAGGCTGCTCCGTAGATGTATTCTCTGTTGTTTCCATTGTACTATGTTCTCCTTGTTTATTTTTTGCAAAAAGTCCAGACACTATTTTATAACAATTATAGAGAATTTTCAATTTGAATAGCGTAAATTATTTGTAAAAGATAAAATATAATAGTATACTTTGAACAAACGGCTCATAAGCCGTATTTTACAGGCATCAATTTAACACGATTTTCAGCAGATTTTTCAAACAAAGGAGAAGCATTTCTATGAAATTCATGCATTTATCCGATCTTCATATTGGAAAACGGGTTCATGAGTTTTCCATGTTGGAGGATCAAAAATATATACTGACTCAGATTTTGTCTTTGGTGGAGGACGAACATGTAGATGGCGTACTGCTCGCAGGGGACCTCTATGATAAACCCATTCCGTCCACGGATGCAGTGCAGCTCTTAGATTCGTTTCTCACCCGGCTTGCCCGCCGGAATGTGCCTGTATTTGCGGTCAGCGGCAATCACGATTCGCCGGAACGGGTGGCCTTTGGAGCACGTCTTCTCAGCAGCCGCGGGGTGTATTTGTCTCCGGTATATGATGGAAACGTGGAAAAGATTTCTATGACGGATGCTTATGGGGAAATCGCGCTCTATCTTCTTCCATTTGTAAAACCGGCTGTAGTGCGTCATGTCTTTGAGGAGGAAGAAATCAACAGCTATCAGGATGCAGTGCATGCAGCGGTGTCACATTTGGAAATCAACCCACAAGTGCGTAACGTGTTGGTGGCTCATCAGTTTGTGACAGGAGCAGCGCGATGTGAATCGGAAGAAATTTTAGTGGGTGGTTTGGACAATGTAGATTCTACGATATTTCAGGATTTCGACTATGTGGCGCTTGGGCATATCCACAGTCCGCAGCATGTGGGGAGAGAGACGATACGTTATTGCGGCACGCCTCTAAAATATTCTTTTTCAGAGGCAGAGCAGGAAAAGTCGGTGACTGTGGTGGAGCTAAGAGAGAAAGGGCAGGTAGAGATTCAAAAACTGCCTTTAAAGCCTTTGCGCGATATGCGCCGGATTCGGGGGAATTATCTGGAGGTAACGGCCCGCTCTTTTTATCAGGATACCAACACAGAGGATTATATCCAGGTAACATTGACGGATGAGGAGGATGTGCCGGACGGTCTGCAAAAGCTCCGGGTCATCTATCCGAATCTAATGCGCTTGGAATATGACAATAAGCGGACAAGAAATAACGAAAACGTAGAGGGAGCCGATGAGATAGAACAGAAGTCAGAGCTGGAATTATTCGGAGAATTCTATGAGCTGCAGAATAACCAGCCTATGAGTAAAAAGCAGGAGGCTTTTGTGAATGATTTGATAAGAACGATACAGGAAAGGCAGACAAGATGAGACCAGAAAAACTGACCATAAGCGCCTTCGGTCCATATGCGGGAAAGACGGAGATTGATTTTACGAGATTAGGAGACAAAGGGCTGTTTTTGATTACCGGTGATACGGGCGCCGGAAAAACGACGATTTTTGATGCCATTACTTTTGCTTTATATGGAGAGGCAAGCGGAAATGTAAGGGAAGCAGGGATGTTCCGCAGTAAGTATGCAAAGGAGGATGTGCCCACTTTCGTGGAATTGGAATTTCTCTATCAGGGGAAGAAATATCAGATTAGGAGAAATCCGGAATACCTTCGTCCAAAAGGCAGAGGAACCGGGTACACTATACAGAAAGCAGATGCAGAGCTTCTTTTTTCTGATGGGAGACAGCCTGTCACCAGGATGCGGGAGGTCACTCGTGCGGTGGAAGAATTGATTGGTTTGGATTATCAGCAGTTTACACAGATTGCTATGATTGCTCAAGGAGATTTTCAGAGGCTTTTGCTGTCAGGAACCCAGGAGCGGGGGGAGATTTTCCGACAGATTTTCCATACAGGGTTGTATCAGGAGGTACAGAACCGATTAAGAGATGCCGCGAAAGAGCACTGGAGAGAATATGATGAAATCCGTAAAAGTATCAGTCAGCATATGGACGGGGTAGCGTGTGAGGAAAACCCAGAGATTAGTCTGGAGTTGGAAAATCTGCGAAGGGTAAAATTTGAGGGAAAGGTCGAAAGAGGACTGGAGCTTTTACAGGAATTGTTACAGCAGGACACATTAACATTGGAGCAGTTGGATGAGAAGCTTCTCGGTCTGGATGAGAAAATTCAGCAGGAGAACAAACTTCTGGGAAAAATAGAGCAGAATAAGCAGATAGCAAAGCACTTGGAAGAAAAGAGGGAAGCAGTCGCAGAAAAAGAGGTGGTCCTGAAAAAAGCGGGTGAAATCCGTGAAAACACTCTACAGTCTGCAGAGCAGGAGGAAGAGCTTTTACGTTTGCTGCGGCAGGAAGAGGAAAAACTTGAGGAGTATCATACCTTTGAAACACTGCAGAAGCAGATGAAAAAACAGGAGGACCAGATTTCAAAGGAGCAGCAGAATCAGGCGTTGGCAGTGTCAAAACAATCATCCGTTCAACAGGAAATCGGAGAAAAAAAGAAAGAGCAGGAAAGCCTGAAAACTGTAGGAGAAGAGCGGGAGCGCCTGCTGCACAGGCAGGACGGATTGGAGAGCCGAAGGGCAGAACTGCGCCGGCTGCTTGATACACATGCAGAGCAGGAAAGGCAGCAGAATCAGAGCAAGGCGGAGCAAAAGGAGCTTGCGCAGCAGGTTCTTGAACTAGAAGAGAAGACGAAAAAAACGAAAGAACAGGCGGATTCTTTGCAGGACCGCGATGTGGTGCTGCTACAGTTATCCGAAAATCGAGAAAAGCTGGAAAGGCAGAAGGATGAGTTTTGGCAGAATTGGAAGAACTTAAAAGAGACGTGGGGACAGCAGGAGGAGGAACAAAAGAAGTTTGATGAACTGTCACTGCAAGAGAAAGAGTGGAAGGAAGAGCTTACGAAGCTTCAAGAGGAATGGAAAACCCTTCAAACTGCGGAGCATGAGGAATTAGAACTGAAACACCGGGTACAGGAGCAGAGCCGGATTCAGGAAGCATTTTCAGAGCATGAAAAACGGCTCAAAGGATACTGGAAAAAGAAGAAAAAGCATCAGGAAAGCTACGAAGCGGAATCGAAATTGTGGGAGCAGATACGACAGGAATACTATACTTTAGAGAAGCGTTTTTTTGACGCCCAAGCCGGTCTTTTGGCAAGACATCTGAAGGAAGGGGAGAAGTGCCCCGTATGTGGTTCCCTGCATCATCCGTCTCCTGCCGCACTGACGAAGGAAGTGCCGGAAAAAGCGGCTCTGGATGAAAAACGGAAGCAGTTGTCCAAGGCAGAAGCAAAGGTACAAAAGCTTTCCGGCGAAATCGCTCATCTCCTGGAACAGATTGAGGAAGAAGAGCAAGAAGTTGAAAAAATCAGAGAAAGTATAGAGAATTGGAAGCATCAGGAAAAAGAAAATCAGAGTGATGAATCTGAGCAGGAAACGGTGTCGGACGAGCATATCACTCCTGCTATGTTGGTAAGACTTGGAAAGGATCTGCAAAATTATTTGGAAGAATTACAGCTCATGCAGAATAAGGTCCAGGCGAAGAGAGAACGGTATCATGCCTGCGGATGTGAGTCGGAAAAATTACAGAGCTGCCTCTCGGAACTGGATGCCAAGATGAAAGAGGGTCAGGGAAGAGTGCGTGCCCTGTCAGGCAGGAACGAGGTGCTAAAACAGCAGCTATCTATCAAATTGGATGCATTTAAAAAAATCTGTGAACAGATGGACGGATCAGGTGAGAATGTATTTCCTGCTCCATTAAAAAAAGAGGAAGCGTCTGTTGCATGGATTCTTTCTTGGTTAAAAACTCGTATCAGAGAAATTACATCACAGGAGCAGCAGGTGAGAGAGGAGATGCTTGTTCGTACTCGTCTCTTAGAACAATTAAAAGAATTGGAATCGAGACTGGCAAAATCAAAGGAGGCGATGCAGAGCCAGAACAACCGTCTGGAAATTTTAGATTTACGCCAATCAGAGAATCGTGAGCAGATTGTAGAATATCTGCTTATTACAGACATGCCGTGGAAAGATTCTTACCGAAATGCGGAAAGTCTGGAAGAACAAGATTTGCTGCGGGCAGCATCAGATGCAGGGCAGATGTTGGAGGACGAATTACGGTCTTTGGAAACAGAAAACCAGGAAAACCTGCGTAGAGTGAACCGGAAAAAGTGTCTGGAAAAAGAGATTCCTGTATTGGAGGAGCAGATGCATTTGCAAGAAGAGGCGATTACGCAGGCAAAGATGCTTCTGGCTCGTTTGGATACGGAGCAAAAACTTCTGGAAGAGCAAAAGTGTGAATTGTTGGAAACATTGGGAGATCAGACAAAGGATGAGATAGTGAATCAAATCCTGGAGTATCGAAAGCGTCTGGAAGATTTGCGTCAAAGAAGAGAAGAAGCAGAGCAAATGTTTCGGAAAAGTCAGGAAGAGGTTACTGCATTGCAGGCGGCGATTCAGGCATTAGAGGGACAGCTGCAGAAAGGGGAGTCGCTAAAGGAAGAAGAAATTTCCGGAAGAAAAGAGAAATGGGTAGAGGAAAAGAGCATGCTTTCCCATAAAAGGACGGAGTGCTATGCATCCAGTAAAAAGAATCGTGATATTTATGAATCTGTACGCGGACGCCAGGAAGAGATGGTGGTTGTGGAGCAGGAATATGTGTGGATGAAGGCACTGTCAGATACGGCCAATGGCATGCTGAACGGAAAGCGGAAGATTGAACTGGAAACCTATATCCAGATGACATATTTTGACAGAATCCTGCGCAGGGCGAATCTCCGCCTGATGACGATGAGCAGCGGACAGTATGAACTAAAACGGCAGGAAGAAGGAGACAACAAGAGGGAAAAGGCTGGATTGGAGCTGAATGTCATTGACCACTATAATGGCACGGAACGAAGTGTGAAAACACTTTCCGGCGGGGAATCTTTTCAGGCATCCTTATCTCTTGCATTGGGATTGTCTGATGAAATCCAGTCCTGTGCAGGAGGGATTCGTCTGGATGCCATGTTTGTGGATGAAGGATTTGGCTCACTGGATGAAGAGTCTTTGAATCAGGCGGTCAAGGCGCTGACGGGACTGACGGAAGGTAACCGTATGGTGGGAATTATTTCCCATGTGGCCGAGCTGAAAGAGAGAATTGAACGGAAAATCGTGGTGACGAAGAACCGGAGCAGGGATGGAATTGGCAGCTCCGTAGAGGTGGCAGGGGGCTGAGGGCAGGTTTACTGCTCCTCAAGCCCTTTTTCTGTCAGCTTGTAGACCTTATCGCATACCTCTTCTATATATTTCCGGTCATGGGAAATGCTGATAATGGCTCCTGGAAATTCTTTCAGCATCTGCCGGATTACCGGACCGGACAGCGGCGAAAAATTGCGGGTCGGCTCGTCTAAGATTAAAACATTTGCACCGGACAAGCTCATTTTCAACAAGAATATTTTGGCTTTCTGTCCGCCGGATAACTCTTTGACCGTGTGCTCCATTTCATCGGCAGTATACTTTAATGCGCCCAGATAGGTACGGATTCTTGTCCGTTCTTCCTTGTCCCCGGACTGCGTCAGAAAATCTACCGGCGTCATGGAGAAGTCCAGCAGCTCTTCGTAATTCTGCGGCATATATTCTGCAAGGATATCTGTTCTGCCAAGAAGCTCTTCTGCAATTTTACGAAGCAGGGTCGTTTTTCCGGTGCCATTCGTTCCCACGATACAGATTTTTTCAGAGCCGCGAACCCTAAGACAGATATTTTCTGCAAGTATCCGTTCTTGATTGGGAGTATAGAGTTTTTCCAAGGAATAGTCGATCACTGTTTTTCCTGACGGAATCTTTGATTTCTCATTGCCGATTTTAAAGAAGATTGCAGTCTCTTCCTCCGGCATTTCCGTCATATGTTCCTCTTCACGGGCAAAACGCCGCCCCATAGACTTTACTGCATGCATCTTTTTCTTCAATAACCGTCCTTTGCCGGGATTCTGCCTTGAGACAGCCCCTTGCGCATGTTCCACGCTTTGATAGATTCTCTGATATTTTTCATCACGGATTCTTTTTTCACGCCGGTCATTTTCCGCCATGCGTTCCTGTTTTTCGAATTGGATGGAACGTTCCTGCTTATATTGCAGGTAAGGAACATGGACTACTGTATACCGGCACTGTGTTTTTCGTTTGATCTGCTCTATATGAATCACGGCATTGGCCGTATGTTCAATCAATGTCTCGTCGTGTGAAATAAAAAGCACGATACGATTCCAGCCGAGAATGAATTTTTCCAGCCATTCCAGAGTTTCCAGATCAATATCATTTGAGGGCTCGTCCAGTAAAAGAACATCTGGTTTTGATAACAATATCCGCAGCATCTGTGCTTTTACCTTCTCACCGCCGGACAGAGTCCCCATGTGCTGTTCCAGATAGAAAAAGTCAACAGGAAGGCAAAATTCCTTTGCCATCCGGTTCAGTTCTCCCGGTGTCTGTTCCAAAAACATAGACTCTTCCAGAAAATATTCATAAATGCTTTTGCTGCAATCCTGGAGCGGCAGTTCCTGCGGCAGATATCCAAGCTTCAGCCCTTGGGTGATGCGCTCGCCTTTTGCTTCACAATAATCGAAGATTATATCAGGACAAAAAATCCATTGAAGCAGGGTGGATTTGCCGTTCCCTTCTTCCCCGATGATGACGGCTTTATCCCCGTCGTTCAGTACACAGTTGAAATTTTTTAGGATGACTCTTAAATCCTTTTTGTGTATTATATTCAAATTTTTTATCTGTAACATACAAGCCTCCTTCTATGAAACCAAACTGCGCAGCCGATTTGTACCGAAAGATATCTCATGATTCGTGCCCCTTTGGGGCATGCAAAAAGAAAAAGCCCGTTTTCGTATCCGAAAACAGACCCACGCAAAGAAAACCTGTATATATACTGAAAACAGATATACAAAGAGGTTAAATGAGAGTGGGATAATCTAATTCGGCATACGCAGACAACCTGTATGATATGTCCGGAAACATATAAACAGGAATGTTATTCGTTCGTTGCGTTGTCCAAATCAAATTATCTATTAATCATTTCCTCACCCTGCACATCTGTGCCCTTTCTTTATATTCCGTGTCATTATACACAGAAAAAGGGAGGAATGCAAGCCTTTTTTTACTATTACATCTTGTGCCGTTTTACGGCATCTTGTGCATAAAAAGTTGATAGGAGTTAGGAAAGTCTGGTATACTTACATTTTAAGGCAGATTTAGAGTGGATGAATCCAAACACAACGGAGGAGAAGAACTTGAAGCATTCTATCGCAGCAAAAACCCTCATCATCATAGCAGCAGTCTTGTTTATTACAGACACGGTCCTGCTTTCCCTTGGATATTATTCTGTTCATACAACAGTAGAAAAAACATATATTGCCTATGCCAGGTCCTCTGCAGAAATCGCGGCGGATTTGTTAGACGGCGCAGGCCTGCAGGAAATCCAGGCAGACAAAAAACAGTCAGGATATGCTCACAAAGTGTTAGAAGCGCTGTGCAGGACGAATGATCTGGAATATCTGTATGTCTATGTTCCAAATATGGAAGAGCATACGATTACATTTGTACTGCTCCTGTGCGGCCAGGACAGCAATCCGTCAGCCGTCAGGGAGCGGACTCCGGGAACGGTCGTGGAGCATGAATTAAATGAAGCAGAGCTGGCGGCCTGGAACGGCTTGGAAACAGATTCTGCCACGGAAACAGATAATCAGTATGGGCATGTAATGTCCTGTTACAGCGCCATATATAATGAAAACGGCAGTCCGGCCGCGCTTATCGGGGCAGACATATCTATGGAAGAGACCTTCCGTATCTTTTTCAGGCGGTACAGGATTATGTTTGCGGCAGTGATTTTATCTATGGTTTTTATTCTTAGTGTAGTGGCTGCGCTTTTAAAAATCAGAGTTTTAAAACCTGCAAAGATTATCAGCGGACGCATGGTGAATTTCGTGTCAGACCGGAAGAACGGATTTGAAAAGCTAGACGTGGGGGGCGAAGATGAATTTTCTCAGATGGCAGATTCTTTTAATTATATGGCCGGGGAAATAGACAGATATATCCAAAATATTAACAAACTTACGGAAGAAAAGCAGCGTCAGGAGGCAGAGATCCATATCGCAAAGAAAATCCAGATGGGATTTCTGCCGAACAGGACTTTCCAAAATGAGAGTATAAAAGTAGCGGCCAAGATGAGCCCGGCAAAATATGTGGGAGGGGATTTTTACGATTATTTCAGTCTGGATGAGGATTCTGTCTGTACGGTAATCGCAGATGTATCAGGCAAGGGAATCTCTGCAGCGTTATTTATGGCAAGGGCAATCACAGTGGTCAGACAATATGCACAGCTCGGATATTCCCCGTCAAAAATCCTGCTCCATACCAACAACTGTCTTTCTATGAATAATCCGGAGCAGATGTTTCTGACCGCATTTGTAGGAATTTACAACAGCAAGACCCACAGTTTCACCTATGCAAATGGCGGGCATAATACGCCCTATCTGTGTTCCGATACATTAAAGAAACTGGAAGGTGCAAAAGGGATGACCCTTGGCATTTTTGAGGACGAGGGCTATGAAGAGGAAACTGTTACGCTAAAAAGCGGCGATACCGTATTTTTATACACCGACGGAGTCAATGAGGCTGTCAGCCGGGATAAAGAATTTTTCGGACTTGACCGTCTGGAGGTGCTTCTGGAACCGAATCCGGGAGAAAAATGTGTAGATATTGTTTTGGATGAAATAAAGGCTTTTACAGAAGGGGCCGTGCAAAGCGATGATATTACCATGCTGGCGTTTTGTGTTTCAACTTCTGTATGTATTCAGGTGAAAGCCGTACTTCAGAATATGGATGAAATCCGGCAGATTATCGTAAACAATAAGGCTGTTCCCGACGGATTGAAAATGAAGCTGTGCCTTGCATCGGAGGAAATTTTTGTAAATATCTGCTCTTACGCATATGGGGAGGAACCGGGAAATGTGGAGTTTTCTATGGAAGTGTCAGACAAAATTGTTATGAAATTTAAGGACAGCGGGAAACCCTTTAATCCGTTAGAAAATGCAGTGGATATCGACAGCTATGATATGGAGCAGCAGGTTGGAGGGCTAGGAAGGCTTCTGGCATTTGAGATTGCGGATCAGGCAGATTATGAATATAGAGACAATAAAAATATTTTAACACTTATAAAGAGATTAGAAAAACAGGAGGAATCATCATGACAATCACAAAAAAAGCAGAAAATGGCACAGTAACCCTTTGGGTAGAAGGATGGCTCGATACGCAGTCATCACCGGAACTGGGAAAAGAGATCGAGGCACTTTCTGATGTGGAAAGCCTGGTACTGGATTTTGAGAAACTGGAGTATATCTCTTCCTCAGGTCTGAGGGAGGTGGTGTCAGCCTACAAAAGGATGAAAGACGCAGGCGGGACATTTTCCATCGTAGGCGTCAGCAGTGAAGTGATGGATGTATTCAGGCTGACCGGTTTTGACCGGAAACTTGAGATACATGCAAAGTAAAACATTTTCACCAAGATGAGAAGGTTCGGTGGAAACAAGTCAAGAAAAGAGAGGTGCCCCATGAATAAAATGGAAGACGATATTACATATTACAGAGAACTTGTCAGCGACCCGGAGTTGGATTCCTCACCGCTCGCTGATTTTGAAGCAGGCGGTTTTGAAGAAGCAGAGTACTGCCATGTTGTACCGGAACAGATTGCATTACTTGCCGGAGAATTCTGCAGCAAAACCGGGGATGACAGGATGGAACTGGCAAAAACAGCATTTATGCTCCTGCTTGAAAAATATACAAACAGTTCTGCAGTGCTTGCGGCGGTATCTGTGCATAAAAAACTAATCCCTGTATACTGCAGCAGTGAAAAACAGACAGGATTTGAGGAATATAAAGCATTCTTTTTATCACAGCTTGAAACTGCCAGAGAGCATATGGAAATCAGGTTTGAAGAACTTTGTGCTGACCTGGGCTTACATTCCCTGCCGTTGATGACTGATGAAGATGGTTTCTATCATTCCTTCTCCCTTTCTGATTACCAGGAGCTGGATATAAAACTCTGTGTGTATTTTTCAGAAGAGAAGGGGCAGTTTACCGCAAGAGCCAAATACAACAAGGCATTGTACAGCCAAAAGACTCTGGACCGGATTTTTATGTCCTTTGACACCATCCTGAAAGCAATTTCTGAAGGGATGAAAGAACTTGCGTCACTCCCGGTTCTGTCTGAAGAACTTCTGGGAGAATTGGATTCCTTTAATGACAGCGACCTTCCCTATGATGACACGGTGTCTGTCATAGACCTGATTGACAGGACAATCGAAAAATATGGAGAAAATATTGCCGTCGTATATAAGGATAAGAAATTCACTTACAGACAGTTAGGAGAACTTACAGACAGAGTAGCGCAGTATGTGCAGTCTCTTGGCATCGGGAAGGAAGATGTGGTATCTATTCTGATTCCCCGATGCGAGTATATGCCGATTGCCGCAATCGGGGCGCTGAAAGCCGGAGCGGCATACCAGCCCTTGGACCCAGGCTATCCGCCGGAGCGGCTGAAATTTATGATGGAGGACGCGAAAGCCAGTCTTTTGATTGCGGAACCGTCCCTTCTTTCCCTTGTACCCGATTATCACGGAAAAGTGCTTGCTTTGGATGAAATTCCACAATTACCGGAATGTACCGTTGAACTGGAAAAACCGGAGAAAGACAATCTGTTTATCCTGCTTTATACCTCCGGCTCCACAGGGGTGCCCAAAGGCGTCATGTTGGAACACCGAAATCTTGTGGCATTCTGCTCCTGGTATCGTCGGTTTTATGAGCTGACACCGGAAAGCCGCGTGGCGGCCTATGCTTCTTTCGGCTTTGACGCAAATATGATGGATATGTATCCGGCGCTTACTACAGGGGCGCAGGTTCATATTATTGACGAAGCCATCCGCCTGGACCTTCTGGAAATCCGGCGTTACTTTGAAGAACATAAGATTACCCACAGTTTTATGACCACACAGGTGGGGCGCCAGTTTGCCGACCTGTTCCCAGAATGCGAATCTTTGCAGACGCTTTCCGTAGGGGGTGAGACGCTTGTGCCGGTCACTCCGCCGAAATATAGGTTCCACAATGTGTACGGTCCTACAGAGACTACGGTGCTGACTACGGCATTTGTGGTGGACCGTCTTTATAAAAATGTGCCTATCGGAAAGGGACTGGAAAATATCAAGCTGTATGTCACGGATCGTCATGGCTGCCGGGTTCCGGTGGGAGTGCCGGGAGAACTGTGGATAGCAGGACCGCAGGTTTCCAGAGGATATTTAAACCGTCCGGAGCAGACTGAAAAAGCATTTATCAAAAATCCATTCTGTGAGGAACCAAGGTACAGCCGAATCTACCGTACCGGAGATGTGGTGCGTTTCCTTCCTGACGGCTGTATCGAATTTATCGGCAGGCGGGATTCCCAGGTGAAGATTCGCGGATTTCGGATTGAATTGACAGAGGTGGAAGGAGTGATTCGAGAATTTCCGGGAATCCAGGATGCTACAGTGATTGCCTGTGATGAAGCGGGGGGCGGAAAATTCATTGCCGCATACGTGGTTTCCGATGAAAAAGTCGATATCCAGGCATTAAATACATTTATTTTAGGACAGAAACCGCCTTACATGGTTCCGGCAGTTACCATGCAGATTGACAAAATCCCGATGAACCAGAATCAGAAAGTGGATAAACGAGCCCTGCCTGTGCCTCAGAAGGAGACGAAAGAGCACGCGGCGCCTGAGAACGAACTTCAGCAGAAAATATGCGACTGTCTTGCCGAGGTGATCGGGCACAAAGAATTTGGCGTGACTACAGATTTTTATGAAGCCGGGCTTACCTCCATTGGTTCCATGAAATTTCTTGTCAGGCTTTCGGAATGCTGCGGCGTGACCATCGGGATTCGCCAACTGGCCCAGTATCCCACGGCGAAGGAACTGGAGAAATGCATTTTGGCTCTTCAGGCGGAGGATACCGCAGGAAAGACACGGAAATCTGCGGACAAATATCCATTGACACAGACACAGCTCGGAATTTACGTGGAATGCATGATGAACCCGGATTCCGTGTTCTATAATCTTCCCGGCAGTTTTACCTTTGACGCTTCTATGGATGTGGAAAAACTATGCGCTGCGGTAAAGACAGTACTGGATGCCCATTCTGCGGTAAAATGCAGTATCAGGACGGATGAAAGCGGCGAGACCTTTATGTATCCCCAGGAAGCGCGGGAAGTGGAAATTGAATGTAAGGCAGGCTCTGAAGAAGAGTATGAAGCCTTCTTTAAAAATTTTGCAAAGCCATTTGATATGGAGAACGGACCCCTGTACCGGATTGCGGTATTTTCTACAGAGGAGCATGTATGCCTTGTAACAGATTTTCACCATATTATCAGCGATGGTACATCCATAGCTGTTTTTGCGGAAGAACTGGACCGGGTCATGAAAGGCATGGAGCCGCTTGGGGAAAGTTATACGCAGTTTTACCTGGCTTTGGAAGAGGAACAAAGAAGGGCAGGTACAGAATACAAAAAAGCGAAGGAATATTACGATTCCCTGCTGTCAGGCGTGTCAGAATGTACGGTTCCTGACCGGGATGTCCATGAAGAAAAAGAGGCATGCGGATTTTACAGACAGTTCAGTCAGAAGCTTTCGTTGGAAAGGGTTGGGAGCTTTTGCCAGAAGAATAAGATTACACAGAATGTATTCTTTACAGCGGTGATGGGATATGTACTCGGAAAATACGCCAATTCCGAGGAGGCCTGCTTTACCACCATTTATAACGGCAGGGGAGATGCCCGTACGGCGGATATGATGGGAATGCTGGTAAAGACACTGCCCATGTTCTGCGCTTTGGACGAGGGCACAGAGATTTCAAAATATCTGGATTCGGTGCAGGAACAGCTTCGCCTTTCCATGGCCCATGATATTTATTCCTTTGCGGAGATCAGCCGTGCTTACCATATCCGTCCGGATATCATGTTCGTCTATCAGGGCGATGATTTTGTAGAATTTGAGATCGGCGGACAGAAAACCATTTTCAGGGAAGGCGTTTCTGACCGTGCAAAGGCAGATATTTCTATCAATATTTTTGTAGAAGAGAAACAGTACCGGTATGAATTCGAGTATCGGAAAAATAAGTTCAGCGAAGCAGCAATCGAAAGGATGTATGATATCCTCACAGAAGCGGCAGTCAGTTTCCTGACGGCAGGTACATTGGGCGATGTGAATATCACGTCCCCGGAGCAGGCGGCAATCGTGGAAGGCTTCAACCAGACGGAGTACCCGATAGAACTGGTGAGTGTGAACCGGCTCTTTGAAGACTGGGCGGCCAAAGTCCCGGAAAGGACTGCGGTGATCGCCAACGGGGAAAGCCTAACGTACAAGGAGCTCAACTGCCTTGCAAACCGTGTGGCCCACGGCCTGCTCAGCCGGGGACTGAAGCCGGATACTATGGTGGGACTGATTTTAGAACGGGAGAAATCGGTATATATCATACGGCAGGGAATCCTCAAGGCCGGCGGCGCATTTCTGCCTATGGTGCCGGAATACCCGGATGACCGGATTGATTTCTGCCTGCGGGATGCCGCGTGCCCATTTGTGATTACCAATGAAAAGCTGAAAAAAGAGCGGAGCGGATTCTGGGAAGGAAAGCCTTATGAAGTGCTGACCGTGGAAGAACTGCTCATGGAGACTGCTTCTGACAGGGCGGCAGAGGAGAATCCGAATCTGGATATCCCCACAGATACCCTTGCCTACTGTCTGTACACCTCAGGTTCCACCGGACAGCCCAAGGGTGTGATGATTGAGCACGGCAACCTTTGTAATTTTGTAAATTCCAACCCCATCAATACGGAGATTACCAACTATACCGATAACGGCACGGTCTCCCTTGCACTTGCGGCCATCACCTTTGACGTGTCGGTGATGGAGGAATTTATTCCGCTGTGCAACGGTATGACCATCTGCATGGCAAATGAGGAAGAAATCCATAATCCGATGGCACTGGCGGAACTGCTGACAAAGAACCAGGTGGACATTATGAAATGTACCCCGTCCTATATGACCAATATCATCGAGGTGCCCCAGATGCGTCCGGCATTGGCCGGAATCAAGGCATTTGACATCGGTGCGGAAGCATTTCCGCCTACCCTTTATGGTAAAATGCGGGAAGTCAACCAGACCGCAAAGATTGTGAACAGCTATGGCCCTACAGAATGTACCGTAAGCTGTACTACAAAGGTTCTTGGGGATGGTGAAGAAATCAATATCGGCGGACCGCTTACCAACATGAAGGTCTATGTGGTGAACCGGAAAAATAAAGTGCTGCCCGTAGGCATCAACGGGGAACTGATCATTTGCGGCAGTGGTGTAGGTCGGGGATATGTGAACCTTCCGGAAAAGAATAAGGCGGCGTTTTTCCATTTCAAGGGCATGAAAGCATACCACAGCGGCGATTTGGTGCGATGGAATGACAAAGGGGAAATCGTATTCTTAGGGCGGCTTGATAATCAGGTGAAACTGCGTGGACTTCGTGTGGAACTGGACGAGATTGAAAATGCCATCAACTCTTTTGACAGTGTAAAAATGAGCAAGGTCATTGTGAGAAGCAATGGAAGCGAAGAATATCTGGCCGGATATTTTACGGCGGAAAAGGAAATCGACCTTGCGCTCTTGACCGAACATCTGAAATCAAAGCTCACTTATTACATGGTGCCCGGCGCGCTGATGCAGCTAGATAAAATGCCGTTGACGGTCAATGGAAAGATTGATAAAAAACAGCTCCCTGATATTGAAATGACTTCTGAAAAGCGCGAATATATCGCTCCATCCACGGAATTGGAAAAGGAATTTTGTGATAAATTTGCAGAAATCTTAAATCTGGAAAAAGTCGGCGCAGCGGACAATTTCTTCGAAATCGGCGGAACGTCGCTCAGTGCGACAAAAATTGTCATGTATGCAATGACGAAAGGCTATTCGATTGTATATAAAGATGTTTTTGCAAATCCGACGCCTTCCAAACTGGCAGGATTTATCACAGAAAACAGCAAGCAGTCAGAGGATGCATATCATATCAAGGATTATGATTATTCTGCAATCAATGCACTGCTGCAAAAGAACAGTGTCAGCAATATTGATGCAATCAAAAAAGGAGAAGCAGGCAATGTTATGCTGACCGGTGCAACCGGATTTTTAGGAATCCATGTGCTGCGGGAATTTTTGAAAAACTGTACAGGGAAGATTTATTGTATTGTACGCAAAGGCAAATATGCTTCCAGCGAAAAACGGCTGATGAACATGCTGATGTACTATTTTGACAACCCGTTTACAGAAGCCTTTGAAGAGCGGATCGTGTGTATTGACGGCGACATTACAGACAAAGAGCTGATTATGAGTCTGGGCGGTCAAGATTTTACAACGGTGATCAACTGCGCGGCGTGCGTCAAGCATTTTGTCAATGACGATACCCTTGACAGGATCAATGTGGAAGGTGTGAAAAATATCATTGCCATGTGCAGCCAGTCAGGAAAACGGCTTGTACAGATTTCCACGACCTCTGTCGCCGGGGAGGGTAATGCCCTGACGGTTCCGTTCACAAAACAGATGCAGGAGAATGAACTGTACTTCGGGCAGATTATAGAAAATGATTATATCCGTACCAAGTTTCTGGCGGAGCGCGCGATTCTGGAGGCCTGCGCAGAAGGAAAACTGGACGCGAAGATTATTCGTGTGGGCAATCTGATGAGCCGGAAATCGGACGGAGAATTTCAGATTAATTTTGTGACCAATGGCTTTATGAGGACTCTGAATGCCTACCGCATCCTGGGGCAATTCCCCATGGGGGCCATGCATGCACTTGCGGAATTTTCACCGATTGACTCCACGGCAGAAGCGATTATTACACTGGCTTTCAGTGAAAATGATTTTACGGTTTTCCATGCATACAACAGCCACAGGATTTTTATGTCAGATGTCATCTATGCCATGAATGCGTATGGCTTTGAAGTACATATTGTCTCGGATGAGACGTTTGAACAGACACTTGGTGCAGCCGCCGCACAGGAAAATAAGAGTGACGCGGTACTGGGGTTGATTGCTTATGCTTCTGATGATGAAAACCAGCGTTACGAGCTGATGGCGGACAACCGGTTTACGGTGGAAGGACTTTACCGTCTGGGGTATAAGTGGCCTATTACAGACGACAGATACCTGGAAAATGCAATGCGGGCGTTGGATACATTAGGGTTCTTCGAGTAGAATAGAAAGGCAGGGCATTATGAAGAGAAATGAAAAGCTGATTCGGACGAAGCTGTGGCAGTATCTCCTGCCCAGTATCATGATGACGGCCGCTTTGCAGATGGGAAATATCGTGGACACCATGCTTGTGGGAAATATCCTGGGGGCGGATGCCATGTCAGCCGTTAAGATCGGGATGACCATTGACAATATCATGGAAATTCCGGGGTATGTCCTTGGGGTAGGAGGCAGCGTTGCAGTCGGGATTTTACTGGGAAAGCGCGAGCGTGAAAAGGCGAACCGGGTCTTTTCCGTGACGCTGACGGTCAGCCTCATATGCGGGTTCCTGTTTGTATTATTGTCAGTGACCTCGCCGGCCCTTGCCGGAATGCTGACCGGAGGAAATGCGCTGACAGATGATGTGGCAGGCTTTGTATTTGTAACACTGTTGGGCGCACCAATCCTAAGCCTTGCACTCCAGTTTATGAATTATGTGGCAGTTGACAATAATCCGTCGGCGGCATCCGCTTATGTGATTGTGTCCAATGTGATTAACCTGGTACTGGATTATTTTGTTTTAAAATATACTTCCCTGGGTACTGCGGGGGCAGCTTTGTCCACCATCCTTGGCTATGGGCTCGCGATGTCCGTGCTGGTCGTTTATTTCCGGTCACCGAAGCGGATGTTGAGATTTGTGAATCCGTTCGGAGATTTCCGTGGGGCATCCTGTACCACGGATTCCGGCAAGGAGAACGGTCGGCATCCGGTAGTATATGCAAAAGAGGCATTCCTGCTGGCGGCATCCACGGGAATCCCCACATTGCTGTATATGATTTTTATTACGGTCAAGGATTTGGGGTTGAATACCATGATTATCCGGATGATCGGCAATGACGCTATGGCAGTATATACGGTATGCACCAATGTGGTCTTATTAGTGGAGCTGCTTGTAGGCGGGATTATCGGTACGATTGCCTCTATCGGCGGGGTGATCTACGGGGAAAAGGATTATTTCGGTATCAAAAGCCTGGTGAAAAATGTCTTGCTCTACAGTTATATCGTGCTGGCGTTTGTACTCGTGATTCTTCTGTGCTTCACGCAGTATGTTGTAGCTTTGTTTGGAATCTCAGGAGGGGAGCTTTTGGATATCTCGGTGGCGGCATTGAGGATTTTCGTGCTCTGCCTGCCATTCTATCTGTGGAATAAATTTATGACCACCTATTATCAAAGCACAGAGAAAACAAAGATTGCGGGGATTGTGACATCTCTGCAGAACTGTATTGCAATCCTTCCTGCCGCGGCTGTGCTTGTATTTGCGGCAAAGGCGGCAGGGATGGATATGCTGAATGCGCTTATGGTTTCCTTTATCGTTAGCGAGATTGCAACCATGGCCATTGCATTTTTTTACAGGAAGATTCAATATCAGAATCAGGGATTCTTGCTCTTGCCTGAGTGCGAAGACGAAAATATATTGGACATGTCCATTGAGGGGACCTTGGAGAACGCCGAAAAAGTTCCCCGTGAAATGATTGGATTTTGTAAGGAAAAGGGCGTGGACAGCAGCAAGGCAAATTTACTGGCAGTGGCCGCCGAGGAGATGATTGTGAATATCATCCGGTACGGCGGGAAAAAAGTGGGGACGATTGATGTCAACCTGTGCATCACTGAACATGCGATTATCTTCCGTATACGGGATAACGGAATCCCATTCGACCCTACGGATTATACGGTAGATTCCGAGGAGTTTGAAGTTCATGGAATCGAAGTGGTGAAAAGTATTACGGACAAGATACAGTATATGCGGGTTTTGGATCTGAATAATTCTGTGGTGGAAATTGAGGCTGAGTTTCAAAAATCGAAAAAAAATTAAGTTTTGAAAGTGAACACATTGCATATTTTCCTTAATAAATGATATACTGGTTTCAAAAATGCAAAAAATTTATATTTTTGAAAGCGAGTGAATTTATGAAGACAATTTTGAGAAAACGATATCTGGACAGAATGATTAATCTGAAGGATACTCCGGATATAAAAATCATTACGGGAATCAGGCGTTCCGGGAAATCCCAGTTGATGCAGGCTTATGTGGAATATATGCAGAACCATTTTGATAATATCAATATTATTTATATAGATTATATGGATCTGGCATTTGAGAAAATCAAAGAGTACCATGCGCTTCATAATTACGTGGACGAGCGGTATCAGGCAGAAAAGACAAATTACGTCTTTGTAGACGAGGTACAGATGTGCCCCGGATTTGAACTGGCCATTAACAGCCTGTACGCAAAAAGAAAGTATGATATCTATCTTACTGGTTCAAACGCGTTTTTGTTAAGCGCGGATCTGGCGACACTTTTTACCGGAAGATATATTGAGATTCCCGTATTTCCTTTTAGTTTCGAGGAATATTGTGAATATTACAATGGCGCTAAGGACAAAGAACAGCTTTTTGAAGATTATTCAGTAAACGGCGGGTTGGCGGGTTCTTATGTATATCGGACCGAAAAGGACAGAACAACTTATATTAAAGAAGTTTATGAAACGATTGTGACCAGAGATCTTGTACAGAAGTATCATCTTTCTGATACCACAGTGCTGCAGCGGCTAAGCGAATTTCTAATGGATAATATCAGTAATCTTACTTCGTCCAATAAGGTGAGTACGATCCTGTCTGAAAATAAGATTGCCACCAACCATATGACTGTTGGAAAATATATCAAATATCTGTGCAACGCTTTTGTCTTTTATGATATTAAGAGATATGATATCCGGGGAAAGAAGTATCTGGAATCTTTGGATAAATTTTATCTGTGCGACACCGGTATCCGCTATGCGGTTCTGGGAAGCAGGAACATGGACTATGGGCGGATATACGAAAATATTGTCTGTATGGAGCTTCTGCGCAGAGGCTTTGATGTCTATGTTGGAAAACTGTATCAAAAAGAAATTGATTTTGTAGCACAGTGTGGAAGTGAAAAAATATATGTTCAGGTTAGCGACAATATTACCAGTGAAGACACGTTTAAACGTGAGGTTGCACCGCTTTTAAGCATCCGGGACGCATATCCTAAAATTGTAATTGCCAGAACCAGACACCCGAAATACACATATGAGGGGATTGAAATATGTGATATTGCGGAATGGCTTCTGGAGAAGTAAGAACATTTCACAGTATAGTGCGCAACACGGTGTGAAAGTAATGATCATCTTCTGCATACGGGATAAGAGAGGAAAATAATTTACTGTATGACATTTCTGTGATAAAATATTTTGAGAACAATGGATATCCGGAAAGGGGTGCGTAATGATGGGAAAGGTCAGAATCCCTGTTGGCGAGGAAAACTTTGAACTTCTGAGAAAGAAGAAAAGCTACTATGTAGATAAGACAGGATTGATTGCAGAATTGATGGAGGAAGATTCTAAAGTTAGTCTGATTACGCGCCCGCGTCGTTTTGGCAAGACATTGAATATGAGTATGCTTGAGGCATTCTTTGATATCCGGAAAGACAACCGGGCGATTTTTGAAGGCCTTGAGATTATGGGGCATGAAGAGATTTGCGCAAATTGGATGAACCAATGGCCTGTGCTTTTTATTTCCTTTAAGGATGTGGCAAATGATAATTTTGAAGATTCCTATGAACAGATGGCGCTTAATTTAGCAGATTTATGCATAGAACATGGCTACTTACTGGACAGTGAGAAAACGGACAAGGATGATAAAGACCGTTTTACAAGGTTAAAAGCCGGAAAAGCAACGGAAGCGGAGCTTAGGAACAGCCTTTTTATCATCAGCCGTATGATGTACGCACATTTTGGAAAGCCGGTGATCCTACTGATTGATGAATATGACGTGCCGTTGGCGAAGGCCAGTGAATATGGATATTACCAGAAAATGCTGAATGTAATCCGAAGTATCATGAGTACATCCTTTAAGACCAACAGATTCCTGCAGTTTGCGGTTGTTACCGGATGCCTTCGTATTGCAAAGGAGAGTATTTTTACAGGTGTTAATAATTTTAAATCTAATTCCATAGCAGGGAGCCATTATCTGGACAGATTTGGATTTACGGAAACAGAAGTAGAGAAGATGCTGAAAGAAACCGGGTTATTATCTCATCTCTCTTCGATGCGGCGGTGGTATGATGGCTATCATTTTGGAAAGCATGATGTCTACTGTCCCTGGGATGTGGCAAATTATGTGGCTGATGCGCTGCATGAACCAGACAAAGCTCCGGGAAATTATTGGAAAGATACAAGTCATAATAATATTATCAAGCAATTTGTGGGTAAGGATGGCATGAATATCAATGATAAGCTCGAAGTGCTGCTCTCAGGAGGGTGTATCAGGACACAGCTTACCGAGGACTCTACTTATTATTTTGAAAATGCCGCAGAACAGGATTTTTGGAGTATTCTTTATTTTACGGGATATTTAACTGTTGCTGAGAACACTGCAAATTATAAGGATGAGATTAGCCTGAGGATTCCCAATGAGGAGATTAGGACTATTTTCGGAGATACGATTGTACAATGGTTCCGTGAGACAATTGGCGTCAAGGCTGCAGAGCGCAGTGAAATGTTTGCGGCATGGTGGAGTGGTGATGAGAAGATGGTGACAGATGCTGTTTCCATCATCCTGAATGATGCTATCAGTTATTACGATTACAATGAGGATTATTACCACGCATTTGTAGCGGGTTTATTTTCGGGAGCAGGATATCTGGTTACTTCCAATGACGAAAATGGAATTGGCAGATCGGATGTGGTCGTAAAGGACCGGAAACAGCGGAGGGTTATTATTATAGAGATAAAGCATTCCGATATGGAGACCGAGATGGAGAAGGACTGTCAGGGAGCCTTGCGGCAGATTAACGTGAAAAAATATGCTTCAAAATATTTGAACGGCTATAAGACTGTGCAATGTTATGGAGCAGCATTTTTTCAGAAGAAATGTCTGATTCAAAAGGTAACTGTGCCAGGGCAGGGAAAAGGCTCGGTATTTGAGATTGAGTAAGTAAAAGCAGTTTGTTTTGAAAAGAAAGGGTATGAGAAATCTGCCCTTTTTTATACCATAGTATGCAGAAAGTTTGCCAGTGGCAAGCTTTCTGTATTTTTGTGCAAATTTTTATCTAAATTCATGATAATACTTGACTGTATACCTGCTATATACCCTATGATATTTACAAAATTAAAGGAAAAACAAGGGGGTGTGTGCTTGAATACGAAACAGGTAGAGGAATTAACAGGCATTACCAGACAGAACATCCGTTATTACGAACGGCAGGGTTTACTGGAACCGGCCAGGGACACAGGCAATGCCTATCGGGACTATTCCGAGGAAGACATCCGGCGGCTGAAATTGATAAAAATGCTTCGAATGCTGGACATGCCGCTGAAGGAAATCGAGCAGGTGTTAAATGGAAATCTTCTGTTAAAAGACGCTGTCATAAAACAGCAGGAAACTCTATTGCAGCAGCAGAAGCAGCTTCAGGCGGCGGTACAGGTCTGTGCAAATATCCAAAAGGAACGCTTAGAATCCATTGATGTGGACAGTTATTTGGACAGGATGGAACGCATGGAGAAGAGCGGAAGTGTATTTGCCAGGATTGTGGATGATTACAAACAGGTGGCAGAGGAGGAACGGCAGCGGCAGTTTTCTTTTTATGAGGAGCAGCCTGTGAATACGGCAGGGATATTTGAAAAGGCATTGCGGAGATACGCCAAAGAGCAGCAGCATAAATTCCAGATGGTCAAAACCGGAATGTATCCTGAATTTACATTGGACGGTATTCCATATACGGCGGTATGTAAGGCAGAACAGGATGCAGAGACGAAGGCAGCCGGAACAAAAATTATCTGTAACAGGCTGGATGATGAGAAGGTGAAAAAGGAAATCCCTGGAAACAGAAGGGCTGTGTTTCAGGTGATCTATCTGATTGGGGCCAATATCCGCAGGCATCGTTTGAAGAGCATCCTGAATGGCGGCATCAGTATGATGGCAGTTGTGGTGCTGGCTTTTTATCTGGGAAATTTAAGCAGCGCCAGACAGCAGTTTCAGGAACTGCCGGAGGCCATTCCCGTGCGCGGAACGGTTATGAATGCCAAAGGAGATTTGAACCGCGGGCTGTTGATTCGGCAGCAGGTGTTGGATAAGGTCTATGCGTCGCCGTATGTATGGAAGGTTCAGGAAACTGCAGAGCTGATCGGACATCTGAAGCAGGGAGAAGACGACGGCTCAGAAAATTCCGGTCAGCCAGACGAATTTCAAATTTTAGGCGTCAACAGCCCGGATTCCATTTATGAGGGCAGTGAAAAAGAGATTCTCTGGTCGGATGGCTGGAACTGGGAAAAATTTCAGGAGAGCTCCCAGGTATCCCTTACCGGACAAAGTCCGCAGTCCGAAACAACTGCCGTGTCAGACAACCCTGGAGTATGCATTGCCGGCAAAACCTTTCTGGAGAATCTAAATCTGGAAAAAGGAGGGCGCATGTCCTGTTCTCTGGAGCGGTATTGTCCTGCCGAGATTGGCCTGGGCCTGAAACGGGAAGCGCTTAAACCTGTGGAGATGGAAATCGTAGGGGTGGTGAACGATACGCCGGAGAATGGCCTGATGGAAGCAGAGGTAATCTTTCCGTTGGAGGCGGTAAAACAGATATATGAAAAAAATGATATCGTCTATTTCGCCTCTTCCCTTTCGTTTACCGTGAAAGAACCGATGGCGTTAAATGAATTAAAGCAGGAATTAAAAGAAACAGGGCTGACCTCCGTGATACCGGGGTCTGTGGAAAATTATGCAGGCTCCGCCCTTCGGATGGAGGATGATGTGTTCATCCAGGCGGCGCTGGGATTAGAAAAAAGTGTATCTTTACTGGAAGGGTTTCTGCCTTTCATACTGCTGATCGTTTTGTTGGCAGGCTATATGGTCCCCCATCTGCTCCTGCAGGGCAGGCGGAGCGAATATGCGGTCATGCGTGCTCTGGGAACAGGCAAAAAACGCTGTATTGTCATCTTTTTTACAGAGCATATGTTACTGGCAATGACGGGCGGGATGATTGGTGCGGCGGTCGCCGCCATATTTGGCACGGCAGGGCTTTTAACTGCATTGGGCGTATGGGCGCTCTACCTGTGCTGTTATACGGCAGGAGCGGCGGCAGCCATGTGGATGTTTGGCAGAATCAGTATTGCGGCTGTGTTGGCATGCCGGGATTGAGAGGGAAGCGATGGAGAGAATCAAAGTAGAAGAAGTGAGTTATTCTTATCAGAATCAGTATCAGAGGATTGAAGCAGTGAAGGCGGTAAGCTGCACTTTTGAATCCGGAAAAATGTATGCTATAACAGGGGAATCCGGAAGCGGAAAGTCCACCCTTTTATCCCTTCTGGCGGGACTGGACCGGCCGGAGAAGGGCACGATTGCGGTGGATGGAAAAAATCTGCAGGAAATGGATCAGGATGCTTACCGGAGAGAACAGATTTCCGTGGTGTATCAGGCATTTCATCTGTTTCCATTGTTAAATGCCTTGGAGAATGTGATGTATCCTCTGGAACTGCAGGGGGTGTCGCGAAAAGAGGCCCGGAAACAGGCGGCAGACTGTCTGGAAGAAGTGGGACTGGGAGAAAAAATCCGGGGACAGTACCCCAGGATGATGAGCGGCGGAGAACAGCAGCGCGTGGCCATTGCCCGCGCAATCGCCGCAAAGGGAACCATCCTGCTGGCGGACGAACCGACCGGGAACTTAGACTCGGAAAATGAAGAATATATCGTAGAACTGCTGAAAAAACTGGCATACGAAAAGGAATACCTGGTAATCATAGTCACCCATAATCCTGACATTGCACGGCAGGCGGATGTCTGCATGACCATGAAGGACGGCAAAATGATTTCCATGAAAGAGCAGAAACGAAAAGGTGCTTTGGCAGGAAGACAGGGCGTACAGGATACTCTGGCAGAAAAGCAGAATCCGCAGAAGGTTTAGACAGAAAACGAGGTGTACAGGATGACATTTTATTATAGTATGAAACAAATGTTCCGCAGCCCCCTGAAAAGCATCCTCTTTTTTCTATTGGTCGGGATTTCGGCATTTCTGCTTGCGCTGGGAGGCAGCCTGTGGGAAATCAACCGGGCGATGTTAGAAGAGTTTGAGGAGCTGTTTGTTACGGTCGGGACCGTGGAGCAGAAAAGAGACCATGTAGAGATGTATGCGCAATGGGATGCCGTGAACGGCTATAGATATTCTCGCATGGGGGTATATGGGAAATGGATTTCCAATGAGGTTCTGGATTTTGAAGGGGCGAACTATACGTTAGAAGCGAAGCAGCGACCGTATTTTGGAGCCTTGATGAAAGAAAAAGTCCGAGGCACCAAGAATAAGGAACTGATGGTGGTTGAGGCAACTCCAATAGAGTCCGGCGCGGCGGATGAGTCATTTCCTATGCGTGTGGAGAGGGTACTGGCAGGAGGGCTGAATGTAGGAGAGGTGATTTATATCTGCGACCACTATCTGGAGGAGCCGCGGAGCTTTGAACAGGGGAAGACATATATCATGGAGCTTGTTCAAATCAGTTGGGTACATGGTTCAAAAGTAGGACATATTGCCCCGGAAGACTATGTAGTTGAATTTTTTCCGTCCAACAGTGTGGCCTCTTCACAGTATACAACGGATGGAGAACGGATGTATGATGCCGTAGCCGAGGCAGAGGATGAAAGAACCCTTGATGTGGTCACAGAAGGATTCTACGAAACAGAACGGGGAAAACGGTGGCTGGAAATGGCGAATCTGCAGGACTATCAGTTTCGGACTATTCCGGTCCAACCGGTGGACGGAACCTGCCTTTTGATGCCGTTTTACTGGAAAGATGCGCAGATATCGGAGGGAAGAGACATTACAAAGGAGGAATATGCGCAGGGAAAACCGGTCTGTCTGATTTCATCGGAAATCGCTCTTCTGTTTGAGAAAAAGGCAGGGGATACCTTGAAGCTCCCGCTCTATTACGCAAGCTATTTTCCAATTAATGGACATGATGATGGCTATCTGAATTCCATACTGAATGCCAAGGGCGAAACCTATTCTGTCTTTGACGAGCAGGAATATGAAATCGTAGGAATCTATACGACCACGCCTGTCTCAAAAAACGGGTATGAACTGAGCCGCCATGAAGTCATCATTCCGATGAATGCCATACCGGAAAATGCGTGGGCGGATAATATTGTGCGGGTTTATCCTATGGTGGGCAGTACCACATCCTTTCAGATTCCAAACGGAACGATAGAGGACTTTATGGCAGCATGGGAAAAAGAGGGCGTGGATGGTCTGGATATCAAATTCTACGACAATGGATATACACAATTAAAATCCGGGATTGAGAGCAGGAAGCTGATGGCTGTGATCTTTCTGCTCAGCGGGTGCGTGCTGGCAGTGATGATTCTGTGCTTTTTCTCCAACCTGTTTATCACAGGACAGCGGCAGAGGATTGTGGTAGAGAGGCTGTTAGGACGGACAAAAAAGCAGTGTGCCGTCTCCATACTTACCGGGTTTTTTGTACTCGCGGTGCTGGGAACGGCGGCAGGCAGCATGGCGGGATGGAAGTGCACAGGTGCAGCTTTGAAAGCAACGGAGCAGACAACAGAATTTGATACTACATTCAGTAATACCGTAATCGAATCCGCACAGACAGAGGAAATGGATGTTACGGCAGAAGGGCAGCAGGCAGACGCGGGCATAGCAGCAGTGGCTGCGTGCGGGGTGCTTCTCGCTGCCGTATTGACATCCACCGTATTTATCCGGCAGATATTGAAAAAGGAAACATTGCAGATGCTTGGGGAGTTGGAGGAATAGGTACTAAGCAGCAGATAAACATATTATATGCTAAAAGCCACAGATTTGAAAACAGTCTGTGGCTTTGTTTATTTTCTACAAAATTCATAGGAAAATTTGCTGCAATTTTCACAAAAAATGCTGTATATACATAAATGGTAACTGATTTATATATAAATGTGACTTTTGAGAAATTATAGTATATGGTAGGCACACCGTTTAATTTACAGCGGGATGACTTTTTATTATAATTTGAACTGGTTTAAGCGGATGTATGTGATACAAGCAGGCCCGGGCTGCTTTCATACATATGGCCGCATATATAAACTGTGTAAATAAAACTAAAGTGAAGGAGTGGAGTTATGATAAAGTTATCTCGTATAAAAGCGGCGGTTTTGATGTTGATTCTGGTGCTGTCGCTCACCGGATGCGGCAGTTCTTCAGATGGAAAGACTCATCTCACTTTCCAGATATGGGATGTCTATCAACGTCCTGGAATGCAGGCTATGTGTGATGCTTATACTGCTCAGCATCCTGATGTAGAGATTGAGGTACAGGCTACCAGTTGGAGTGAATACTGGACGAAGTTGGAGGCATCTGCAGAGAGTAATACCATGCCGGATATTTTTTGGATGCATACCAATCAGCTTCTGTACTATGCAGATTTCGGTATGTTAGCTGATGTGACAGATCTCTACGATGATGTAGAACCTGACTATTATGAGAAACATTTCTCTGAGATTTCCCGCAGCAATGCCAGCGGCAGCGACGGCCATCTCTATGGCGTACCAAAGGATAAGGATAATGGTCTTTTGGTGTACAACAAGGAAATGTTTGATGCGGCAGGTGTTCCCTATCCTACGGAGGACTGGACATGGGAAGATTTGGAGGATGCTTCCCAAAAGATTTACGACGCGACCGGTAAATATGGATTTATGGCTTATAACGACGATCAGTTGGGTTACTGGTGTTTCGTTTACCAGGCTGGCGGTCATATTCTCACCGCTGACCGTACTCAGGCTGGCTATACTAATCCTGGTTCTGTCAAGGCTATGGAATTTTATGTGAACATGCAGAAGGAGGACTGGTGTCCTGATCAAACCTATTTTACCGAGACAGCTCCCGGAACCGCGTTCTTTTCAGAGGCGGGGGCTATGTATCTGGAAGGGAACTGGAACTTGCCTCAGTTAATGGAGAACTACCCAGAGATGCGGGGAAAATGGGATCTGGCTAAGCTGCCAAAATGCGCTGAGCCTATCGAGGACAGTGAAAGCCTGGATCAGGACGGACGGGCTACGATGTCCAATGGCCTATGCTATTCTACTTCGGCTCATGGTAAAAATCGTGAGATTGCTTTGGATGTGATCAGATATTTTGGTACTGAGGAGGCTCAGCGTATACAAGGAGAGAACGGTGCTGCTATCCCCGCCTATATAGGCTGTGAGGAAACCTGGCGCGCTGCATTTGATTCCTACGATGAAAAGCTGAATCTGGATGTAATCTTTGATCAGTTTGACTATGCGGTACAGGCAGTTTATAATTCGGCCAGTCCAAAATGGAAGAGCCAGGTACTGGATGAATTGACTAGTATCTACTCCGGCAATGAGGAACTTATGACTGGTCTGGAAAATATGGAGCGTATTGTCAATACTGAAACTGCCAAGAAATTGGCAAATGACTGAGAGGAGGGATTTTAGTGAAAAATAAATTATCTGCCGCTGCCCGGCGGGAAGAAAACTGGGGCTGGTTTATGGTAGCTCCTACTATTATCGGCCTGGTTGTTTTGAATCTGTGGCCCTTTGTACAGACACTATATGCCAGCTTCTGTGAGCATGAAGGATTCGGACACTACAAGTTTATCGGACTGCAGAATTATGTGGATATGTTCAAGAATGCTGAGTTCTGGAAAGCAACCTGGAACACGATTTACTTCTGTATTCTGACGGTACCTGTAGGTATCGCCCTGGCGTTACTCATTGCCATGCTGCTTAACGCAAACGTAAAATTTAAAGGCGGATTTCGAACTATCTTTTTCCTGCCTTTGGTTTGTGCACCGGCGGCGATTGCGATGGTGTGGCGTTGGATCTTCAATGGTGAGTACGGTATCCTCAATCAGTTACTGGGTGTCAAGATTCAATGGATCACCGATCCGAAGACGGCTGTGCTGGCTGTTGCTATTGTATCTGTATGGAGCAGTATCGGTTATGATGCGGTTCTTCTGCTGGCCGGATTACAAAACATTCCAAAATCGCTTTATGAGGCCAACAGTATTGACGGGGCAGGGAAGATTCAGCAGTTTTTTACAATCACTCTCCCTATGGTCTCCCCAACTTTGTTCTCTGTCCTGATTATGCGTTTGATGGCCTCCATGAAGATTTATGATCTCATTTATATGATGGCAGACGAGACCAATCCGGCGCTCACCGATATGCAGAGTCTGATGTACCTGTTCTATCGTTCTTCTTTTGTAGCCGGAGATCGCGGTTACGGTTCCGCTATTGTGATTTGGACTGTCGGGTTGATCCTTCTCGTGACTGTAGTACAGTTCCGCGGGCAGAAGAAGTGGGTTACATACGATATTTAAGGAGGTATTGAAATGAAAAACACAAATTCTTTGAGACGCTCCTATATGATCAACAAGGCGCTTACATATTTTTTCCTGATTCTAGGCGCGGCTATTATGATTTTCCCCTTTTTGTGGATGATTCTTACCAGCTCCAAGACGGTTCCTGAGAGTATGCTGATTCCACCGACCATTTTACCGAAGCAGCTTATGTTAGATAACTTTAAGGAAGCGATTGCCAGTCTGCCTTTTGCCAATCTGTATTGGAATACCATTCTGATGGTCTTCTTCCGTGTGGTTTGTGCCGTACTGTTCAGCTCTATGGCGGGTTATGCATTTGCCAAGTTGAAATTCAGAGGCAAGAATCTGCTTTTCGGCATTGTGCTGATTCAGATGTCTCTGCCTAGCCAGATTTTTATTATCCCGCAATATCAGATGGTTGCAAAAATGGGTATGGCCAATACAATATTTGCTCTGGTATTCCCAGGCTTGGTCAGTGCTTTCGGTGTGTTCTTTTTACGGCAGGCGTATATGAGTATCCCGGATGAGGTGGGTGAGGCCGCCTATTTGGATGGCTGTAATCAATGGCAGACGTTTTATAAGATCATGTTCCCGCTGACGGGAACTTCTGTAGCAGCCCTGACTATTTTTACCGCTGTTTTTGCATACGGTGATTTGATGTGGCCGTTGGTCGTAAATTCAGACTTAAAGATGATGACGCTATCCTCTGGCCTTTCTACTTTGCGAGGCCAGTTTACCACCAACTTCCCAGTGCTGATGGCCGGTTCTTTGTTGGCAATGCTGCCGATGGTAGTGCTATACTTAATCTTCCAGCGTCAATTTGTGGAAGGTATCGCCGGTACTGGCGGAAAATAAAAATTAGTTTTATCAACTTTCTCTTTTCAAACCAGTCCTGGCACATAGGATGCCGGGACTGGTGAATTACATAGGATGCAGGAATGCTGACGCGCCTGCTGTTCTGAATCGTAATTATTATTTATAAGGGGGCATCTCAATGATTGTACTTGATCAAGAAAACAGAATTTTTACACTGCACACTCAAAATACTACATACCAAATGAAGGCTGACCAATACAATGTGCTCCTGCACACCTACTATGGAGCCAGAATTGACAACTGTGATCTGTCCGGATTGATCCAGTGCGGTGACCGCAGTTTTTCTCCTAATCCCAACGAGGCAGGACGTAACCGAGACTATTCACTGGATGTGATGCCGCAGGAATATTCTACCTGTGGTGTGGGAGATTTCCGCTTGCCATCTATTGAGTTAGAGATGTTAAACGGCAGTCATACGGCAGATTTGCGCTTTGAGGGATTTCGCTTGGCAAGGGGGAAATATATACCGGAAGGCCTGCCTGGTTTTTATAGTGTTGAAGATGAGGCGGAAACGTTGGTCATCTTTTTGAAGGACTCTGCTGCTCAAGTAACGGTGGAGCTGTATTATGGTGTATTTGAGAGCTTTGACCTTATTACTCGGACCGTACGGGTAGTCAACTGGGGGAATGAGGAGGTTCGTCTATGCCAATGTGCTTCCCTTTGCTTAGATTTTCTTCGGTCCGATATGGATATGATTACTTTTAACGGTCACCATCTGATGGAGCGGTGTTTGGACCGAGAACCGCTGCGGTCCGGTATACAGAGTGTAGGGAGTGTGCGCGGAATATCCAGTCATCAGCATAATCCTTTTGTGATGCTCTGCGACGCAGACGCAGATGAAGAGACTGGTATCTGTTACGGTGCAATGCTCCTGTACAGTGGTAATTTTGAGGCGGCTGTGGAGTGCAGTCAATATGAGAACAGCCGTCTGGTCATGGGAATTCATCCTTATCATTTTTGCTGGACATTGGCTCCGGGCGAGGCGTTTACAGCTCCAGAGACGGCGCTGGTCTGTTCCCCCAACGGATTTGGTCAAATGAGCCGTCAGTATCACAGGGCGATTCGAAAAAATCTTCTACGTGACCCCTATAACGGTCAACGTAAACCGATTCTGGTAAATAATTGGGAAGCTACTTACTTTGATTTCACTGCTGACAGGTTGGTGGAGATTGCTAGAGAGGCGGCCGCTCTTGGAATTGAATTGTTTGTCATGGATGACGGCTGGTTTGGTTCTCGAAATGATGATAACAGCGGCCTTGGAGATTGGCAGGTCAATCAGGAAAAGCTGCCCGGAGGTCTGGAGGATTTGGTTCCTCGTATCAAGGAATTAGGAATGAAATTCGGGATTTGGATGGAGCCGGAGATGGTGAATGAGGACAGTAATCTCTATTGTGCTCATTCGGACTGGGTGCTGCATGTTCCGGGCCGTTCCCCTTCGCGGGGAAGAGGACAGTTGGTGCTGGATTTCTCTCGTAAGGATGTTCGAGATTATATCTATGATCAGATAAAAGCAGTACTTGACAGTGCGGACATTTCCTATATCAAATGGGATATGAACCGTAGTCTCACCGATGTATGGTCTGCAAGCCTGCCTGCCCGGCGTCAGGGGGAGGTTTATCATCGCTATGTCCTTGGTGTTTACGATTTGTTGGAACGTCTGCATCGTGATTATCCTCATCTTCTCATCGAAGGATGTTGTGGCGGAGGAGGCCGATTTGACGGCGGCATGCTCTATTATACGCCGCAAATCTGGTGCAGTGACGATACGGATGCAATCGACCGACTGCGTATCCAGTACGGCACTTCTTTTTGTTATCCCGTTTCGACTATGGGAGCTCACGTCTCGGCTGTTCCCAACGAACAAAATGGGCGTTTTACCCCTTTGGAGACAAGGGGAATCACTGCCATGAGCGGAGCTTTCGGTTACGAGATGGATTTAGGTAAGTGTACGGAAGAAGAAAAAATGGAGATTCGATGTCAGGTAGAAAGGTATAAGGAGCACTATGAGCTAATCCATGAGGGAGATTATTACCGTCTCAGCAGTCCTTTCCATGACAGCTCTTACACTGCCTGGGAGCAAGTGTCCCCTGACCGGAGTGAGGTCTTGGTCAATATCGTACTGGGCTGTACCCACGCTGCACCGCCTTTTCGCACTTTGCGGCTAAAAGGGCTGAATCCCTTGCTCCAATATCAGATTGATGGGACCGGACCTCTTCATAGCGGCGAGGCATTGATGAAAGCGGGCTATCCGCTCCCACAGATACAGGGAGATTACCCTGCTTTCCAGATTTACTTGAAAGCAGTCGAATAATATAAAAAGGACTGACCCATGACGTGACGGTCAGTCTTTTTTTGTATTTTGCTTTCTCCATTCCTGGGGCGGCATACCGTAGGACTTTTTGAAAGCCTGGGAAAAATGGAATTGGTTGGAGTATCCGCACTGAGCGGCTATGGTCTTAATAGGCAGATCGGTAAGACGCATTAATTCAGCCGCATTTGTCAGACGCTGACGAATGATAAATTCTTGGGGAGAACAGCCCATTACCTTTTTAAATTTTCGGCTGAAATAGTTGCGGTTTAGTTTACAAAAGCCAGCGACTTCATCTACTGTCAGATCACGGCCACAATTTTGCTGGATATAGACTACCGCTTCATTGATATAAAAATCCTGCTGCTTCTTTTCTTCAAGATTCTGACGGCTGGTGGAAAATTCGATGAGTTCGTCCAGGAACAGGTATAAACGTCCTACCAGATGGATGGGTGATCTCGTAGAATTTTCAAACAAGTAAAGCATCTGATCCCGCAGAAGTTCTCCCTCTTCGATGCTTCGGGGTCGATAAATGGGCTGATCTTGTTCCAGACCTGCCTGAAGCAGGCATTCCTGCGCCCGCATTCCGTCAAACTCTATCCAGACATATTTCCAAGGCGCTTTTTCATCTGCCGTATACAAGTTGATCTGTCCGGGAGAGATCAGGAATCCCTGATTTGCTTCCAAGTGATATTCATGTATCTCACCAGTGGTAGTATGAGAGTATAACATTCCCTTTCCGCTGATGATGTAGTGGAACAAATAGTGATTGCGGACAAAGGGGCCGAAGGAGTGAAGGGGATCACATTCTTCCCAACCATATTGATAGGGCCGGATATCTAAAAAATGTTCTTGAGGGAAAATCGAGAAGTTATATGTTTCCATGCGAGGCTCCTTCCAAACGGCAAAATTCCTGATGATGTAAATGTTCACTATATTAAAGTATACGCATTTCAATCTGTAATGTCAATGTTTAAGCCAATGGCAGCACATTGTGACATGCTTGAAAGTGGATGAAAAATAATGTATAATTCAATTCAGAAGAAAGGAGGTCGAACATTGCCGATTGAATATAGCAAAAAAGCAGCAAAATATATTAACGGATTAGATAAGCCGACGAAACAACGTATAAAAAAGGCGATTGAAGGATTGATAGAAGAGCCGCCAAAGGGAGATATAAAGCCGTTACAGGGTTTTTCTGACGGACGCAAAAGGTTAAGGACAGGGAAATATAGGATAATCTATAACTATCTTCCAGACGGCGAAATAAAGATATTGTACATTATGAATATTGATTCAAGAGGAGATATATATAAATAGCCCAAAGAAAGGAGCGAAAGTATGAGCACAGCAACTAAACAGGTTGTTGACCTTATGGAAATCCTTCCAGAAAGTGAACAAAATTTTGCACTTGAATTTATCAAAAAGTTAGTTCTTGCATGGGACCCAGATTTTACAAAATTAACACCGGTGGAACGGGCAGAACTGGAAGAAGCAAGAAAAGAAATTGAATCCGGTGAAGTAGTTTCGCATGAATCTATTAACTGGGACTAAAAAGCTAGGAAGATATCCTGGCTTTTTTGGTCAACAGAATCAATTACTTTCCAAGAGCCAGTTTTTTGTTCTGCGAGGGAAAAGGAGAAATTACATCATCCCTCCTGTCTGAAAACTATACGCAGCTTTGGTTACCGAATGGAGGAAAGCATATGACAGTAAGAAACAGTATCCGTCAGTTATGGAGGATGAAAGGA
>CANOBT010000030.1 GCA_947564305.1 uncultured Lachnospiraceae bacterium
AGCTGACTGTTACTAATCGGTCGAGGGCATAACCAGATAGGCGGTTGGATGGAAACATTTCTTTGTATGCAATTTTGAAGGTGTATGAATTGAATAATTTTGTATTATGATAAGAAAAGTTTCGCGCAAGCGGAACTTTTTGTGTTATAATAAATTTATGAGTATAAAATTCATTGATATAAGGCCGGTTCCGGCGTATCTGGGTTAGGAAGGTGGATAAAATGAAAAAGGTTGTAAAAAATGGAAGAATTTTTACAGAATCTGAAGATTATCAGGCGGATATTCTCATTGAAGATGAAAAAATTGTGTGTATTGGGAAGGAACTACCAGATGAGGATGCGGAAGTGATTGACGCTTCCGGATGCTATGTGATTCCGGGTGCAGTGGACGTACATACCCATATGGACTTGGACGTCGGAATTTCACGGGCGGTAGATGATTTTTATGATGGAACGGTAGCGGCAGTGTGTGGCGGGACCACCTCAATTGTGGATCATATGGCATTTGGTCCGGCGGGCATTCCTCTGCATTATCAATTTGAAGTCTATCAGAAGCTGGCCGAGGGAAAGGCAGTGATTGATTACGGATTTCATGGAACAGCACAGCATGTGAATGCGGATATATTGGCAGAGTTGGAAACGATGGCAGAGGATGGGATTCCCAGTGTGAAAGCTTATCTGACCTATGGATTCAAACTGAATGATGCAGATGTATTGCAGATATTAAAGAAGATGAAAGAAATTAATGGGATTACTGCATTTCATTGTGAAAATCATGATGTAGTCGAATTTTTAAAACAAAAGCATAAAAGTGAAGGGAAGTCTGCGCCTATTTATCATGCAAAAAGCCGACCGAATCTGGCAGAGGCGGAAGCTGTAGGACGTGTGCTTCACCTTGCCAGGATGGCAGATGACGCTCCTGTATATATCGTGCATTTATCCTGTAAAGAGAGCTTGGAAATGGTTCGAGAGGCGAGGAGACGGGGACAGAAAAATATTTTTGTTGAAACTTGTCCTCAGTATTTGCTTTTGACTGAAGAGTGTTATAAGAGAGAGGACGGATTGAAATATATTATGTCGCCACCGCTTCGTACACAGGAAGATTGTGATGCTTTGTGGAAAGGACTTGCCGATGGAGAGATTCAGGTTGTCGCCACGGACCATTGCCCGTTTAATTATGGAAAAGAAAAGCAAATGGGGAAAGACGATTTTACCGCGTGTCCGAATGGAGCGCCCGGGGTGGAAGAACGGTTGATGCTGCTGTACTCCGAAGGTGTGACAAAGGGGCGGATTACCATGAACCGCCTAGTGGAAACCCTCTGTACAAAGCCTAGTAAAATCTATGGTTTGTATCCGCAAAAGGGTGTGATTCAGCCAGGAGCGGATGCGGACCTTGTGATTTTAGACCCCAACGCTTCGGGGGTAATTACACATCCCCGGATGCATGGTGCAGTTGATTATACCGCCTATGAAGGAATGGAAATTCAGGGGGAAATCTGTCAGGTCATGCAGAGAGGAAAGGTACTTGTAAGAGATAATCAATTTATTGGAGAGAAGGGAGCCGGACGTTTTATTCACAGAAAACCTTATGCAGAGATGATGGATTAAAGGACTTCAAGAATGTTCGTTGATTATAAAAAGCTGCTATTTGTACCCTTTACATGATAAAGGGTACAAAGGCAGCTTTTTTGTCGAAATCTCCTGACAGCTTTCTCGTTTTTTCTCAAATATATTGTGTTAGATTTAAGGCTAATATAAGTAGAATGAAAAAGGAGGACAAGCTTTATGAGCAGAAGGAAAGGAACCTGGATACGGACATTTGTTTTGCTGACTGTTTTAGCGGTCATGCTGGGCGGTTGCACAAAATTCGATGCATGTGCCTATATGCAGGCGATTCTGGATGTGTCATACAAGAACCAGACGGAGAGCTATATGGAAATTACAGGTGTGACTCAGGAGGAGGCAGACGAGATTTTCAAGAAAAATTTGGATGCAACAATGCACGAATTCAGCACTACAGAACTGCCGGAGGAATTGGAGGAGAATTATCGATTGCTGTTCGAGGATACGGTAAAACAGGTAAGATATACAGTGGGAGAGGCAGTGGAAGGAGAGAATAAGAGCTATACGGTTGATGTGGCGGTGGAACCAATCCTTCTATTTGATGATACGTACGAAGAATTTCAGAGCAAAACAGAAGAGTATGCATCCGAGATTTCCAATCATGTGATGAGTGGAGAGGAGATGCCCTCTGATGATGAAATTCAAAATCAGGTGTATCAGACCTATTATGAGGTGCTGCAGACAGCTATGAACGACGGATTGACCTATGGAGAAGCACAAAATATTACAGTACATATTAACCGGACCGAGGAAGGCGCATATGAAATTCCAGATGAAGACCTTCGCGCATTGGACCAGGCCATGATATCCCAGGAAAAGCTGGAATAAATATCGTTGACAATGCGTTGCATCAGTGTTATTCTTTAATAAGGATAAAGAAAGCTGATATACATCGTATGTGTATTTAGAGACGGCACATCTTGCCGTTTCTTTTTTGGTATACATTAATGGATGCGTAACGTCCGATCGTGCGAAGCGCATTCAATATGGGATGCCCTCTGGGTAAAAAAATGATATAGGTCAAGGAGGACAAAGACAGTGGCAATTTTTAAAGGCGCAGGTGTTGCGATTATTACACCGATGCATGAAAATCTGGAAGTAAACTATGATAAACTGGATGAGATTCTGGAAGAGCAGATAGCAGGCGGCACAGATGCCGTTATTATCTGTGGGACGACTGGAGAATCGGCAACTTTGAGTGAGCAGGAGCATATGGATGTTATCCGTTTTGCAATTGAGCGTGTAAACCATCGGATTCCGGTGATTGCAGGAACAGGCTCTAATAGTACTGCCACAGCAGTGCAATTGTCCAAGGAGGCTGCACAAGCAGGAGCAGAAGGGCTGCTTCTTGTAACGCCGTATTACAATAAAGCCACCCAGAATGGTCTCATTGCCCATTATACAAAGATTGCAAATGAGGCAAAGGTTCCGGCAATTCTTTATAATGTGCCGAGCCGTACCGGATGTGCAATTCAGCCGGCCACAGCAGCGCATTTGGTAAAGAATGTGGAGTATATTGTAGGCATTAAAGAAGCGTCCGGCAATATCGGTAATGTGGCGAAGATTATGCATCTGTGTGATGGAAACATTGATTTGTATTCCGGAAATGATGACCAGATCATACCACTCTTATCATTAGGCGGAATCGGAGTTATTTCCGTATTGTCCAATGTAGCTCCGCGCTATGTACATGATATGATTTATAAATTTTTTGACGGAGATATCCAGGGAAGCTGTAAAATGCAGCTTGATGCACTTCCGCTCTGCGATGCTTTATTCTGTGAGGTGAACCCGATTCCTGTGAAAGCAGCTATGAATCTGCTTGGAAAAGAGTGTGGACCGCTTAGAGGGCCATTGACGGAAATTGAGCCGGAACATAAAGAAATATTGAAAAAAGCAATGCAGGAATTTGGAATACTTTAGAATAGAAGTTGGAAAATAACTTGACCAGATTGTGCACTTGTAATAAAAGAGACAAAATGGTCAAGTTTTTGTTTTAGAGAAAGGTTTGGTATACGTTATGCTGGAAGGAGTAGAATCCATGTTTGATGACATGGGGCCGATGCTGAAGAAATTAAAAAAGAATTCTTATGAGGCGAATATGAAAACGTTCAGACAGACTCATGGGCATTATATACAGGAGATGGTAGATTTTGTCGAGCGGTCCGAGGATAAAGAACAGGCTGCCGAACGTATTGGAAACGAATTTGCAGGAAAGATTATGGGAAAATTCCAATCTTCGAAAAATGGTAAAATCAAATCCTACGTGCAGTCTGATTTGAACTTTTTTATGATTTACTATGTATTTCCGGCAGTCCTTTTGACAGGGCAAGATTCAGCAAAAACGATAGCGGACGGCCTTTGTACGGCATGGGGACAAACGTTTAAAGACAGCCAGATTCAATATACAGACTATGACACGTTGTATAATGCATTTCGAGAAAAAATCTTTGGGATTTTTTAGATTTTGCCATTAATGTGTGACATTTGTACGGCCATGTGCATATTAGTGAGATAGAAGATATGTTGCACTTGGGAGACAGGATATGCGGCTGTGCGAATTTCGGGAAAAAGAAGTCATCAATTGTTGTGATTGTAAACGACTTGGATGTGTGGTGGACATTGAATTTGACTGTAACTGTGGGCAGATTGAGGCAATCATTGTGCCAGGGCCTGGAAAAATCTGTGGCTTTCTGGGAACGGACAGTGAATATGTGATTCCATTCTCCTGCATAAAAAAAATTGGTCCGGATATTATTCTTGTGGAGATAAAAGAAGATAAATTTTTGAAAAAAATCTGATGCGAATTGAAATGGTTTCTTAGAGAAGAAAGGCGGAATCTACTATGAAGTGCCCATATTGTGGTAACCTTGATACACGTGTGATTGATTCGCGGCCGGCAGAGGATAATAATTCTATTCGCCGCCGCCGTTGTTGTGATGAGTGTGGAAAACGGTTTACAACCTACGAGAAGGTAGAGACTATTCCGTTAATTGTAATTAAAAAGGACGATAACCGGGAGCAGTATGACCGCTCTAAGATTGAAAGCGGAGTGTTGAGCGCATGTTATAAGCGTCCGGTACCGGCGGATGCAATTAAGGCGGCTGTGGATGAAATAGAGCTGAAGATTGTGAACCGGGAGGAAAAGGAGATTCCCAGTAGTTTGATCGGTGAGATTGTCATGGAGCGTCTCAAAACTTTAGACCCAGTGGCATACGTTCGCTTTGCATCGGTTTACCGGCAGTTTAAAGATGTGAATACATTTATGGAAGAATTGAAGATGTTTTTGGAATAAATTCAGGAATCGTAGGAATAGTATAGGAACGATTTGGGCAACCGATTTGTCGGAGCCTGCATATGATCTTGTGATAAATTTTCACAAAAATTGGTATGAGATATATTATGCATTGTCTACAAAATTTATGCTTGCTTAAAAAAATCCCCTTACTTTCGGGCGAAAAAAATGTTAAGATAAAAAACGGATACTCGAAAAGCTGTTATTAGGTTTGTTTTGAAAGTGAGGAGATGCGTATGCATAGTCAGGGTGATGCGGTAGTTTATAAGTGTAAGGGTGTCTACAAGATTGAAGAGGTCGGAACACTGGATTTTACGTTTGCAGACAGGAAAAAGAAGTATTATACACTCCAGTCGGTTGGGAATGCAAAGGATCGTGCGTATGTTCCCATTGATGATGAGTCCAATTTACGTAAGCCCATCGAGAGAGAGGCGATTTTGGGGTTGATTCAAAGGCTCGATGAAATTGATATTTTGTGGGTTCAGAATGAAAAACTGAGAGAAAAAGAGTATAAGGACTGTATATCCGGATATATGCCGGAGGATTGGATTCGGGTTTTGAAGACTCTTTACAAACGTACCCGGCATCGTGGTACGATTACAAGTATGGATAAAAAGTATCAGCAGATGCTGGAGCATGCACTTTACAGTGAATTTTCGTATGTGTTGGGTATTCCGGAGAGCAAAGTAGAAGGTTTTATCTGGAAGGAAGCAAAAAAAGAAGGAAGATAAATTGATTCAGGAGGAAAACTCTGGATACTGTCTGTGAAAGGGCGGTTTTCCCAGAGTTTTTTTGATATAGAAAAATTTGTATTGAACTTGCAGGATATGACGGGTATAATGGACGTATTGAGAAGCGGCAGTGAAAAGTATCGTATGAAAAGGATACGGATAAAAAGGAGAGACGGCTTATGAACAAGTTATCTATTGAACAGGAATTAAGAAACAATTCTTACCCGGGAAGAGGAATTATTCTTGGCAAGAGCGCAGACGGCACAAAAGCGGCAGCGGCGTATTTTATCATGGGACGCAGCGAGAACAGCCGGAACCGTATTTTCGTAGAGGATGGGGCTGGAATCCGCACACAGGCATTTGATCCGGATAAGCTGTCAGACCCTAGCTTGATTATCTACGCGCCGGTGCGTGTGTTGGGCAACAAGACCATTGTAACGAATGGAGATCAGACAGACACCATTTATGAGTGCATGGACAGGCAGATGACCTTTGAACAGGCTCTGCGAACCAGGGAATTTGAGCCGGATGGACCGAATTATACACCCCGTATTTCCGGTATTATGCATGTGGAGGATGGGAAATATAATTATGCCATGTCTATTTTAAAGAGCAGGAACGGAAATCAGGATGGATGCAATAGATTTACTTTTGCCTATGAAAATCCGGCGGCAGGTGAGGGCCATTTCATTCATACATATATGCATGACGGTAATCCGCTTCCAAGCTTCGAGGGCGAGCCTAAGCTGATTTCTATTCCTGATGATATCGGAGGGTTTACCTCACTTTTGTGGGAGAGCTTGAATGAAGAAAATAAAGTGTCTCTTTTTGTTCGTTATATTGATATCCAGAGCGGAAATTATGAGACGAGAATTGTGAATAAAAATAAATAAGAAGAGGAGAAATGACCGATGAAAGAACTGGAATTGAAATATGGCTGTAACCCGAATCAAAAACCTTCCAGAATCTACATGCAGGATGGGAGTGACCTTCCGATTGAAGTATTGTGCGGACGTCCGGGATATATTAATTTCCTGGATGCATTCAATGGCTGGCTGCTGGTTAGTGAATTGAAAAAAGCAACGGGGCTTCCGGCGGCAACTTCCTTTAAGCATGTGTCTCCGGCAGGCGCGGCAGTGGGACTTCCGCTGACAGACACGCTGGCGAAGATATACTGGGTGGACGACCTGGGAGAACTTTCTCCGTTGGCATGTGCCTATGCAAGAGCGAGAGGTGCAGACAGAATGTCTTCGTTTGGAGATTTTATTGCGTTGTCAGATGTTTGCGATGTGGATACGGCAAGGCTGATTAAAAGAGAAGTATCGGACGGTGTGATTGCACCGGGATATGAGCCGGAGGCTTTGGAACTGTTAAAGCAGAAGAAAAAAGGGAATTATAATATTATCCAGATTGATCCGGAGTATCAGCCGAATCCTTTGGAGCACAAGGAAGTGTTCGGAATTACATTTGAACAGGGAAGGAATGAATTGAAGATTGATGATGAATTCTTTTCTAATATAGTGACAGAGAACAAGGAAATTTCGGATTCTGCGAAGCGGGACCTGGCTATTTCCATGATTACATTAAAATATACACAGTCTAACTCTGTATGCTATGTCAAGGATGGACAGGCAATCGGTATCGGTGCGGGTCAGCAGTCCAGAATCCACTGTACTCGCCTGGCAGGACAGAAAGCGGACAACTGGTGGCTGCGTCAGTCCCCGAAGGTTTTGGGCTTGCAGTTCCAGGACGGCATTGGGCGTGCGGACAGAGACAATGCTATTGATCTGTATATCGGAGAGGAATACATGGACGTCCTGGCGGATGGTGTCTGGGAGAAGACATTTAAAGTAAAGCCAGAGGTATTTACAAGGGAAGAGAAGCGCGCATGGCTGGATGAAATGACAGACGTTTCACTGGGCTCAGATGCATTTTTCCCATTTGGAGATAATATTGAGCGTGCCCACAAGAGCGGTGTGAAATATGTTGCACAGCCAGGCGGCTCTGTGCGGGATGACAATGTAATTCAAGCCTGCAATAAATATGGAATGGCGATGGCATTTACGGGGATTCGTTTGTTCCACCATTAATATATGAAAAAAATGCCGGATGGCATAAGAATATTATGAGTTGTGCAATGATGAAAAGGAGCACGCTCATTGGAGGCAGATATGACACTGGAATCATGGAGTCCGAAGGAGACATTTGAAATCGGGGTCCGCCTGGGACAACAGGCAGAAGCTGGACAAGTATACACATTGACCGGAGACCTTGGAGTTGGGAAGACGGTCTTTACACAAGGATTTTCAAGAGGGCTGGGAATCGAGGAACCAGTCAACAGCCCCACATTTACGATTTTACAGGTTTATGAGGGCGGAAGACTTCCGTTATATCATTTTGACGTTTACCGAATCGGGGGCGTGGATGAGATGGAAGAGATTGGATTTGAAGATTATATTATGGGAGAAGGGGTCTCCCTGATTGAATGGGCAGATTTAATCGAAGAGATTCTTCCGGAGAAGTGTCAAAATATATTGATTGAAAAAGATTTGGAAAAAGGATTTGATTACAGGAAGATTACTGTGATGTAAAAGGATTGGACTGTAAGAAAGATGATTATGATGAAATAAGTTTTTGCTGCAGAAAAATGACTGTAATGTTGTGAGAAAGGAAGTAAGACATGAAGGTGCTGGCCATCGACAGTTCCGGGCTGACAGCGTCCGTAGCTATTGTAGAAGACACATATACGATTGCAGAGTATACGGTGAATTATGCTCAGACTGCATTTCGCAATTCCGGCTCTAATCAAACAGGGGAGTCGAAAGGGGCACTGAATCATGCTGGCAGCAGCACAGGAGGAGTCCGCCCGGTGAAAGGGAAAAAAACACATTCTCAGACGTTGCTGCCAATGATCGATGAGATGGTCAAAATGGCAGATTTCGATTTGACGGATGTGGATGCCATCGCAATTGCAGGGGGACCCGGCTCTTTTACCGGGCTTCGGATTGGTTCTGCAACGGCAAAGGGACTGGGACTGGCGCTTAATAAGCCCCTGATTCATGTACCTACGGTGGATGGGCTGGCATATCAAGTATATGGCTGCGAGGATATCATTTGTCCTATCATGGATGCCCGGAGAGAGCAGGTTTATACTGGAATTTATACATTTTCCAGAGAAGCGGGGAAAACAGCAGGGACAAAGGAAGCGAATCCGGTTTTTCAGATTTTAGGCGGGCAGACGGTCATTTCCGTGGAGGAGTTGATTCAAAGGCTCAATATTTATAATCAGCCTGTAGTTCTGTTGGGAGACGGAGTACCGGTTTACCGGGAGATGCTTGCAGCAGGACTGCAAGTCCCTTATTCTTTTGCACCTGCCTACATGAACCGGCAGCGGGCAGCGGTGGTCGGGGAGTTGGGAATCCAGTATTATAAGGCAGGAAAGTACGAGACTGCGAAGGAGCATCGGCCGGAATACCTTCGGCTGTCCCAGGCAGAACGGGAACGGATGCAGAAGGAAAAAACGGCGGAGCTTGTAGTGCGCAGAATGGAAGCTGAGGATGCGGCTGCCACGGCAGAGCTGGACTATCAAAGTTTTCCGGACCCGTGGAGTCAGAAGAGTATACTGGAGACCATTGCTAACCCGCAGACCATCTGTCTGGCTGCGGAAAAAGCAGGAAGAATGACAGGGTATCTTTTTGCGTATACGGCAATGGACGAGGCGGAGATCGCACGGATTGCGGTTGCTAAAGAGCAGCAGAAACAGGGGACAGGCAGAAAGATTCTGGAAACACTGGAGGAAATCTGTAGAAAAAATAAAATTCATAAGCTGATGCTGGATGTACGTAAAAGTAATGGAGGTGCAAGAGCATTTTATACAAAAGCCGGTTTTGGTGAGGATGGAATCCGCAAGGAATTTTATTCAGATCCGAAGGAGGATGCTGTGTTGATGAGTAAGGAAATATGCAGTAACTGAGGAAACACTTCCCAGTGGGAAACAAGAGAGAAAACCGCTATAATTTAGGCGTAACAGGTGTTGGCAGGAGTTGTAACAGAGCTTTTGCCAGGCACCATAACAATACTCACAGGAGGAAATTGTATGCGCCAGTATCAGACAAAAAGAACAGAAGAAATCAAAAAAGAGGTCAGCAAAATCATTTGCAATCAATGCGGGAAAGAGATTCCGGTTGTGAATGGGCAGGCACAGGAAGGGGTGTTCAGTGTGGACTATATCTGGGGATATTTTTCCGAGAAAGACGGCGAGAAACACTCTTTTGAATTGTGTGAGAAATGTTATGATGCGATGCTCAGAGGATTTCAGATTCCGGCAGAGATAGAGGAGTAGGAGATTATTTATTATGTTAGATGTATGTTTGCTTGGATGCGGCGGCATGATGCCCCTTCCTTACCGTTGGCTGACGGCAATGATGGCCAGATTCAATGGCAGCAGCCTTTTGATTGACTGCGGGGAAGGCACGCAGATTGCGATTAAGGAGAAGGGATGGAGCTTTAAGCCGATTGATGTGATCTGCTTTACCCATTATCATGGCGACCATATCAGCGGACTTCCGGGTCTGCTCCTTACGATGGGCAATGCTGAGCGCCGGGAACCCCTGACGATGATCGGTCCTAAGGGATTGGAGTATGTTGTCAATGCCCTGCGTGTCATTGCGCCGGAACTGCCGTTTCCAATCAAATTTTTAGAGATTGAGGGGGCGGAGCAGACCTTTGAGTTTGAGGGGTATCGGCTGAAGGCATTCCGAGTAAACCACAATATTCTCTGCTATGGGTACACACTGGAGATTGACAGGGCAGGTAAATTTGATCCGGAGCGGGCATTGAGCCAGGATATTCCGCAGAAGTATTGGAGACCTTTGCAAAAAGGGGAGAAAATCGAGGCGGAAGGGAGGGTTTTGACCCCGGATATGGTGTTGGGACCCGCTCGGAAGGGAATCAAAGTTACCTATACGACGGACACTAGACCCACCCGTTCGATTGTGGAAAATGCGGAGAAATCGGATCTTTTCATCTGCGAAGGGATGTATGGAGAAAAGGAAAAAGCGGCGAAGGCTGTGGAATATAAGCATATGACATTTTACGAGGCAGCACAGCTTGCGAAGGACGCGCAGGTAAAAGAACTGTGGCTGACTCATTATAGTCCGTCTCTGACCAGGGCGGACATTTATATGGACGAGGTGCGGAAAATTTTCCCAGCGGCAAAAGCCGGAAGGGATAAGATGTCTGTGGAGATGAAATTTGAATGAAAAAAGATATACACATATTGGCAATTGAGACCTCCTGTGATGAGACGGCGGCGGCAGTCGTGCGAAATGGGAGAGAGATTTGTTCTAACATTATTTTTTCGCAGATTGATTTGCATAAGCTGTATGGCGGTGTGGTGCCTGAGATTGCATCCCGCAAACATATCGAGAAAATCAATCAGGTAATAGAGGAAGCGCTGAAAGAGGCAGGTATGACTCTGGATGAGTTGGATGCCATTGGCGTCACTTACGGACCAGGACTTGTGGGTGCATTGCTGGTGGGAGTAGCAGAGGCGAAAGCGATTGCCTATGCAAAGAACCTTCCTTTGATTGGGGTACATCACATTGAAGGGCACATCTCGGCAAATTATATTGAGCATCCGGATTTGGAACCTCCGTTTTTATGCTTGGTTGTGTCTGGCGGGCATACCCATCTGGTTCATGTCAGAGACTACGGAAAATATGAGATTCTTGGGCGGACCAGGGATGATGCGGCAGGGGAAGCCTACGATAAGGTGGCGCGGGCAATCGGCCTGGGATATCCTGGGGGACCGAAGATTGACAGGATAGCAAAAGAAGGAAACCCAGAAGCAATTTTATTTCCCAGGGCGCATATTGATGATTCGCCCTATGATTTTAGCTTCAGCGGAGTCAAGTCAGCGGTACTCAATTATATCAATGGCTGTCAGATGAAAGGGGAATCCTTTCAGCCTGCGGATATCGCGGCTTCTTTTCAGAAAGCCGTGGTGGATGTGCTGGTGGAGCATTCCATGAAGGCTGTAGAGGAATTTAAGATGTGCAAATTTGCCATTGCCGGGGGTGTGGCTTCCAACAGCGCGCTTCGGGCGGGTATGAAAAAAGCATGTGAGGAGCGGGGGATTGCATTTTATTATCCGTCGCCCATCTTCTGTACAGATAACGCAGCGATGATTGGAGCGGCGGCTTATTACGAATATCTTGCAGGGACACGGCATGGATGGGATTTGAATGCAGTTCCCAATCTGAAATTAGGAGAACGTTGAGAATGGGAAAGACAGAGAAGCCGCATTGTACTGCGATTGTACTTGCGGGAGGCCGGGGAAGCCGGATGGGGACAGAGGTACACAAGCAATATCTTTTGCTGGCCGGCAGGCCGGTGCTTTTCTATTCTCTGAAAGTGTTTCAGGAATCCGATTTGATTGAGGAAATTGTCCTTGTGGCCGGAGAGGGAGAAGAAGAATACTGCCGGAAGAATTTTGTGGAAAAATATCGGTTGTCCAAGGTAAGCAAGATTATTTCCGGAGGCCAAGAGCGGTATCATTCGGTGTGGAATGGGCTGCAGCATACAGAGGAGGAAGGATATGTTTTTATCCATGATGGGGCGCGCCCTTTTGTGGATGAGAAGATGCTTGCAAGACTTTATGAGGAAGTGCGGATTCATAAAGCATGTATTGCCGGAATGCCGGTAAAGGATACGATCAAAATTGCGGATGAAAACCGCAGTGTAGCAGATACGCCGGACCGCAGTACTTTGTGGGCAGTTCAGACACCCCAGGTGTTTGAGAACAGATTGGTAAAGCAGGCATATGGGATGCTGATGCAGGAAGAGGAGCGCCATCGTGTGACGGATGATGCCGGAGTCGTGGAGGAGATGCTTCATCATCCGGTCAAGCTGGTGCAGGGCTCTTATGAAAATATTAAAATTACGACGCCGGAAGACCTGGTGATAGGAGAGGCGTTAGCGCGTCGGTTGGAACTGCAGCAGTGACTATATTCATAAAAATCATTCCATTCGAGCACCTTGGGGGCAGACGGATATGAACAAGACCGCTCAAAATATATTTCAGGCAGTTCATGAAGGAAAATGGCTGAGCATAGAGTATAAAAATAAAAAAGACGAAATGACAAGCTATTGGATTGCCATTCATGGAATCGATGTGAAGCGAAGAGCCCTTCGTGTGGAAGGGTTCCATTTGACTATGCATACAGTCCAGGAATATGATTGTATCTACCTGGATTCCATTCAGTCCTCGTCAGTTGTGCAAGCCTCTACCTACGCAATCGAGCAGCGTCTTGTGGAGGACATTGCGAAACATCCGGAGAAATATGAGCCGTTATTTGGACAGGCCGTGAACTTGAAAATCTTGAATTATCTGATTGACTGTAATCGTTTGGATACACAAACCTACGAGTGCGACTATTCCTTAATCCAACATCTGGATGAGGATTCTTTTAAAAACGGGGAATATCCTCTGAGTAAAGAACAATTTTCCCAGTTTGTCCATCAATTCCAAAAAGAGAGTACCCAGTCGGAAAAGAAAAAAATATGGCAGTTCCGGCAGCTTGCCATGAATGAGCTGAGTATCCTTGTGAAAGGAAGGAGCCAAGCGCGGGAAGCACTGTATGTACTGGCATACAGAAAGCTCTATTTGGATGTAAAACGTCATGTTCTGAAGCCGGATACAGATATTACGATCTGCAGAGAATTTACTGTAAATGGGGAGAAGGAGAGTATTCGGAAATATATAGACCCGGCGGACTACGATTTACTGGATGACTTTGACAACAATAAAGAATTGCTCAAAGACCGGATTACCCGTTACAATTCCTTGAAACAGGGGGTGGATGACAGGCCGTATATTATCGCTCTGGCAAGAAATATCAAAGTGGATTTGAATAAGGAGTATGACGCAGTCATAAAAAGCCTGGAGGAAGGAAAAGAGACTTACCCTATCAAGGCGTTTTTTGGAAAGCTTACCGGAAAGCCGATAAGACGTAAGGATTATCCTTTGGCCTTGTTGGAACGCCGGGCGAATTTAGACCAGCTTCTCGCGATTCACAATGCCGTAAAATACCCGGTTACTTATGTTCAGGGGCCGCCCGGCACCGGAAAATCCCATACCATTATCAACAGCATCATTACGGCATTTTTCAATGAGAAGACGGTGCTCCTGGCATCTTATAACAATCATCCGATTGATACGGTGGTAGAAAAAATGCAATCCATTCCCTATAAGCAAGGAAAAATTATCCCATTTCCTATCATACGTTTAGGAAATCAAAACTTGGTGAAAAGGACACTTCTGGAAATACGGGAGCAATATGAGCGTGTGGAGGGGGAGAAGGTTTTTGAGAATACGTTAGAAAAAAATAAAGGTCGGAAAATCAGCCGGACGAAAGCGCTCACGGAATTGCTGAAAAAATACGAGCATACTCTGGCTTTGCGGGAAAAGAAGGAAGCGATAGAATGCCTTTTAGATAACACTCATCATCTGACGTTTCAGACAGATTTGCAGGGGCGGCAGTTAGAGGAAATTAAAGAGGAAATTCAAGGAATCGGTGAGATTACCAATGAACAGGCGCTTTCGCTTTTGGACCAGGATGAAGCAGAATTTAAAAAATATCTGTATTTTACCTCCATCAAATATTTGAAACGCCTTGGCGAGCCCAAAAACGAGGATTTGAGAAATATCCTTTATATAGAAGATGAGGATGAGAAGGTAAAAGCGTTTCATCAATATCTTGGAGAATCGGAAAATGTAAAAAAATTCCTTCGTATCTTTCCTGTGGTTGCAACATCCTGTATTTCCTCACATAGAATCGGAAGTCCGAAGCCTTACTTTGATATCACGATCATGGACGAGGCAAGTCAGTGCAGCACGGCGATGGCGCTTCTTCCGATTATCCGCGGGGAAAATCTGATGCTGGTGGGGGACCCTCAGCAGTTGAATCCGGTGATTCTTCTGGACAGTAAAGATAACGAAATCTTGAAACAGCGCTATCATATTCCGCCGGAGTATGACTATGTGAAAAATTCTATTTATAAGACATTTTTGGCAAACGACGCTGTGAGTGAGGAAATTCTTCTCCGGCATCACTACCGCTGCTGTAAATCCATTATTGAGTTTAATAATGTAAAATATTACAATAGCCGGCTGAAGATTGAAAGCATGTTGAAGCCGGAGCAGCCGCTTGTTTATGTGGATGTAAAAGGCAATGAGACAGGAATGAAGAATACGGCGCCGCGGGAAGCACAGGAAATTCTGAAATTTGTCATGGATAACCGTGATAAAAAGATTGGAATTATCACGCCTTTTGCCAATCAGAAGGAGTGTATACAGCAGATGCTTGAGGAGCAGGGAATTCGGGATGTGTCCTGCGGGACGGTTCATGCATTTCAGGGAGATGAAAAGGATATTATTTTATTTTCCACGGCATTGACAGATCAGACGTCGTCGAAAACGTATCAATGGCTGAAAAATAACCGGGAGCTGCTCAATGTGGCGACTTCTCGTGCAAGAGAGAAATTGGTGCTGTTTTCCAGTACACAAAATCTGGAGCGGCTCCATGATGAGGCGGAGAGGGATGATATGTATGAGCTGGCCCGATATGTCAAAACCAAGGGAAAGTGTGAGGTAACCCCGGATGAAGTTCATTCGCGTGCTCTCGGTATCAAGCCATATAGCACACAGACAGAGGAAGATTTTCTTATCAGTCTGAACCATGCACTTGGAAATATACTGAACAATGGCCGAAGATGCGGGGTGCGCAAAGAAGTCGCGATTTCGCAAGTGTTTCAGGACAATATCACAGGAGAAGGGCTTTTCTATAATGGAAGGTTTGATTTTGTAATCTATGAGAGAGAGTATGGCGGGAGGGAGCTGCCGATTCTTGCGATTGAGCTGGACGGAAAAGAACACCAGGAAGAGGAATTAGTCAGGCTTCGGGACAGACAGAAGACAAATATATGCAGACAGCATGGGTTTGAGCTGATCCGGGTAGAAAATTCTTATGCCAGGCGTTATTATTATATCAAGGGGATACTGGAGGAGTATTTCCGAAAGATAAGGTAAAAGCATCTGGGCTAAATATGTTTTCAAGATTGGTGTTTACGAAAAATATAAGGGATTGAAGAAATTATGCTGTATGATAAGGATATTCGTGAACCGCTTTTTGATTTTCTGGAAGAGTATTATGGAAAAATCAGGATTTTGGAAGAAAAACAAATGGGGCGCTCGCGGGCAGATATTGTCATGGTGCTGCCTTCTGCGATTGTGGGGATAGAGATTAAAAGTGATGCGGACACCTATGTTCGCCTGAAACGGCAGGTAAAAGATTACGATAAGTATTTTGATTTTAATTATGTGGTGGCAGGTTCCAGCCACGGAATGCATATTGAAGAACATGTACCGGAGTGGTGGGGAATCATTACGGTGGAGCAGGAAGCATCCGGGGTGGATTTCTACATTTTAAGGAAGCCAAAGCAAAATCCGGGAGTCAACTGGAAGAAGAAGCTAAGTCTCTTGTGGCGGCCTGAGTTAGTCCATATTCAAGAAATCAATCAGATGCCGCGATATAAGCAAAAGAGCAAGGAATTTGTGATGGAGAAAATCCTTTTAACGGTCCCGCAGGAACAGTTGCGGGAACAGATGAGCCAGGAGTTATTCGAGCGGGACTATAATGAAATTGAAAAAATAATGATGGAGTATCGGAGAGGAGGCAGGAAAAGAAAGTAATGAAATTATTTAAAAGGAAGCAGCAAGAGATCAAAAAGGAGTATGACAGAGAGAACCAGAAGCCGGTTTTGCACTGCAGTATCTGTACCGGCGAGCAGGTGGCCGGGTTTAAAGATATCCATACGGGAAAATTTGAAGAAGTCATGTTTATCAAGGACGATAGGGATTTGGAAAGGTTTAAGAATATGTATGGGATTAGTCAGGTGGAGAAGGAATATTGACTTCGGGAATGCAGCTCATATATTTTTAAGCAAATCGAGTAAAAAATATTGACATTCAATTTTAGTCGTACTATAATATTACAGCATGAAAAAGGGAGAAACAGTATACGCCAAAGCCCCGGAGTATATTGATTTCATATAAAAGCAGTAAATAAGTGATTACAATTCGCTTGTGTGTTCTTGTCTTTCAGCCGATTATCGTACATGTGAGAGGCATAGGAACATATTCAGAAAAAGACTTTAGAAAATAACAGGAGGAATCCCCATGAAAACTTATATGGCTAATCCAGACAAGGTTGAGAAAAAATGGTATGTAGTTGATGCGGAAGGCCAGACTTTAGGACGTCTTGCATCAGAAGTTGCAAAAGTATTAAGAGGAAAGAATAAGCCGGAATTCACTCCGCATGTTGATACAGGAGATTATGTAGTGGTTGTGAATGCAGCGAAGGTAAAAGTGACAGGTAAGAAATTACAGCAGAAGATTTACTACAATCACTCTGATTATGTAGGCGGAATGAGAGAGACCACACTGGCAGAGATGATGCAGAAGAAACCAGAAAGAGTAGTAGAACTGGCTGTAAAGGGAATGCTTCCAAAAGGACCTTTAGGCAGGGAAATGTATAAGAAGCTTCATGTATATGCTGGTCCGGAGCACGCACAGCAGGCTCAGAAACCAGAAGTATTGACATTTTAAGGAAAGGTTGAAAGGAGGACATTACAGTGGCTAACGCAAAATATTATGGAACAGGAAGAAGAAAAAAATCAATCGCAAGAGTATACCTTGTACCGGGTACAGGTAAGATTACAATAAATAAAAGAGACATTGACGATTATTTGAGCCTTGAGACATTGAAGGTAGTTGTTCGCCAACCGCTTGTTGCAACAGATACAACAGATAAGTTTGACGTTCTTGTGAATGTGAAGGGCGGCGGTTATACAGGACAGGCCGGAGCAATCCGTCACGGAATTTCCCGTGCGCTGTTAGAGGCAGATCCGGAGTACAGAGCAATTCTCAAAAAAGCAGGATACCTGACTCGTGACCCAAGAATGAAAGAGAGAAAGAAATACGGTCTCAAAGCTGCAAGGCGTGCACCGCAGTTCAGCAAGAGATAAGCAGTTATCTGCGAACAGAGATATATGGAAACGCCATGGAATGCCTGCATTTCATGGCGTTTTTATATATCTCTGTTCATTGGAACGCAAGGATGGACGAGATGAAGCGAAGCGGAATCGAGGTTATGCTTGTGTTCGCAGATAACGTCTGGGGTTCAATCCCCAAGACATATATTTTAGGGATTTTGTTTGCTTTTTGTACATAGGAGATAAATATATACAGGTAATGTGAGAAAAGTAGTTAGATTAAATAAAAGAGGACACAATCATGGAACAGACATTTATGAAAGAAAAGAAAATACTGCCCCTTGTATTGTCCATGTCTATGCCGATGGTCATTTCCATGGCAGTCAATTCCCTTTACAATATAGTGGACAGTTATTTTGTAGCAAAATTGAGTGAGGATGCTATGACGGCTCTGGCATTGGTCTATCCTATGCAGAATATGATTAATGCCATTGCGATTGGATTTGCCATTGGGATTAATGCAAGTGTGGCATTTCACCTGGGCGCAGGTGACCAGGAACAGGCAAATAAAGCGGCAACGCAGGGAATGCTTCTGAATTTTATTCATGGAGCAGTATTGATGTTCCTATGTATTGCAGCGATGCCGGCATTCCTGAGAATGTTTTCCTCAGATGAGCAGGTGATAAAGATGGCGTTGGAGTATTCCAACAGGGCATTTTTATTTGCGACGGTGATTGCGCTGACATTAGTATTTGAGAAAGTATTTCAGGCAGTTGGAAAGATGAAAATATCAATGTTCAGTATGATGTGCGGCTTTGTAGCGAATATTATACTCGATCCGTTGATGATTTTTGGAATCGGATTCTTTCCGGCTATGGGAATCGCAGGTGCGGCTTATGCCACCGGCATTGGGCAGGTGATTACGCTGGCAGTGTATCTTATTTTCTGTAAAGTAGATCCTCTGCCCCTGAAAATGGAAAAGAAATATATGCGGGTAGAGAAAAAGGTGGCGGCAAGGATGTATTCGGTTGGAATCTCCGCGACAGTGAGTCTGGCGCTTCCTTCTCTGTTAATCTCCGTATTGAATGGAATTCTTGCGGGATTTTCAGAAAAATATGTCCTTGTCCTGGGGGTGTATTATAAACTGCAGACTTTTATTTATCTGACGGCAAACGGTATTATCCAGGGTATCAGGCCGTTGATGGGATATAATTTCGGAGCAGGGGAAAAAGAGCGGGTGAAAGAGATTTTCAAAACCACATTGGCACTGACTATGGGTGTCATGGTGGTAGGAACAATTTTGTCATGGGCAATCCCGGAAAATCTGATTGGATTGTTTACCTCGAATCCGCAGACCATTCAAAGCGGTGTGACGGCGTTACATATTATCAGCCTCGGATTTGTGGTGTCCGCGGTCTCTGTCACTTGCTGCGGTGCATTGGAGGGATTGGGAAAAGGAAAACCATCTTTGTATATTTCCTTGCTCAGATATGCGGTTATTATTATACCGTCGGCTTTCCTATTTAGCAGGCTGATGGGAGCAAAGGGTGTGTGGTATGCATTTTGTTTTACAGAGCTGATAACAGCAGGGTTGGCATTTCTTATTTACAGAAGGAATGAAACGTAAGGGATTTAAAATATCTGAATTCTGATATGAAAGCTGCAAGGAATGGCATTGCGGCCTAAGTACAGCAGAAAATTTATGCGAAAGGTTGGTGTCGCTTATGGTAAGGATTCATGATCTGACAAAATATTTTGATGAGACTTGTGCGGTAAACCATATATCTTTGGAAATACCGGACGGTCTCATGTTCGGCCTGCTCGGTACAAACGGAGCAGGCAAGACAACATTACTGCGAATGCTGGCAGGGATTATCGATGCGGATTCAGGAGAGATTCAATTTGACGGGGAAGAAGACTCTTTTTCACCGTCATGCAAGGAAAAACTCTTTTATCTGCCCGATGATCCCTATTATTTTGCAAATGCATCCATACATGTGATGTTGGAATTTTTCAAAAAACAGTACCCCAGATTAGATGCAGATTCGGCGGCTTACATGGCGGAATCTCTAAACCTGGATATGAACCAGCCAATCAGGACATTTTCCAAGGGCATGAAGAGACAGGCATTTCTGATTATGGCGCTGTGCAGCAGGACAAAATATCTTTTCTGTGATGAGGTGTTTGACGGATTGGACCCGATTGCTGCAGAAATCATGAAGAATCTGTTTCGGCAGGAAATGAAGGCGCGTAATTTTACGGTCATAGTAGCGTCTCACAAACTAAATGATTTGGAAGATATCTGTGGAAATATAGCAATCCTTCACAAAGGCGGTGTGGTAACTGCGGGGGACTTTAAGAGCAGGGCGGAGAATGTGTGCAAGTTCCAATGTGTATTTCAACCGGAAATGAAGCTGGATGAGCTGAAAAATCATCCGGCAATTTTTCGCTGCCATGAAGACGCACGCTTCATTACGCTGATTACGAAAGGAAAACGTGAGGAAATACGGAAGTTGTTGGAGGACACGAACCCGATTTTTATAAACGAGGTTCCATTGAGTCTGGAGGAAACGTTTATTGCGGAAATGGAGGGTGCAGGATATGACATCAGAAAAGTACTTCACTAAATGGATGAAAGAGGCCGGAAGAGGCCATCTTGTGGCTCTGTTATCCTGGGGCAGCCTGGTATCCTATGCGATGATTACTGTGGTACGGTTGAGTATGAGTACAGAGTTTGACTTTTTCGGCATTGGCAGCAGGGAGCTTTTATGGCTCTGTGAAGGGCTTGGTTTTGCACTTTCTTTCCTGGAATTTATGTATCTTTTACAGCCGAAAAAATTAGATTTTTACTATGGGCTTCCGGTGAGGAAAAGTACCATATTCTGGAGCCGGTATGTGCATGGAATCCTGCATTTTATGATTCCGTTGGCTTTATCAATGGCGGTTTGCGGAGTATTTGAGAGCAGCATTGACTTGGAATTTATGGCTTATTCAGCCGGCTATACAGGACGCAGCATTCTTATATTTGCGGCAGTATTCCTTATTTTTTATCATATCGGAATTTTGATGATTACGATTTGCGGAAATATTCTTCCCGCAATTTTAGGGTATGCGTCGAGCCTTTTCTATGGAAATATTTTAATTGGAAATGTATTTACTACATTGGCAAAAAATTATTTTCACACCTATTATCGGCTTCCGCTGCTTGAAAAATTAGACGTGATACTTGCGCCGGTTTCTCTGTCGGGAAATCTATCGGGAAGCGGTCTGTACAGCAAGAGGGAGGTTTTTGAGTTTACTCCGTCAAGTCTGAGCATTGCAGCGGCCCTTGCTTGGATTATCCTTTTGCTTTTTCTATTTACAGCGGCGCAGAAGAAGAGAAAAACAGAACGGATCGGAAAACTATTTGTCATTTCAGCAGCAGAGCGGGTGGCGGAAATCTTACTTTCTTTTATCGCAGGAGTGTGGACAGGCAGTTTCTTCATCGAATTGTCAGGATTTGCGGGCAAAAAGCCTGTGGCCGCCTTTGCGCTTAGCCTGCTTCTTGGCGTGCTTGCCGCCTGTGCCGTTCATTTTTTGATAGAGTGGGGAGCGGGAGGCTTGGCCGGAGGGAGGAACTTCCGTCGTAAAATTCAGCTTGTCATGGAATGTGCTGCAGTCATGATTGTGGGCACAGCCTTTTTTGCAGATGCATCTTCCTTTGATTCTTTTTTGCCGGAAGAAGGTGAGATTGAAAAAATCGGAATCAGTATTGATGGTCTGGATATGGACTATGATGTTTATGAGCAGATTTTAAAGGGCGAGAGCCGTCATGAGACAGACGAGCAGTTGGAAACCTATTTATTTGCCAAAGAGGGAAAGGACGCGGCGGCGAAATGGCTTGGTTCTCTGGTTGAGAGAAACAGAGGAAAGGTTATGGAAGCAGAGAGCGGGACAGGGTATACCCATGCAGTGGTTTGTTATCATCTGAAAAGCGGGAAAGAGGTTTACCGGATATACCCGGTATCCGAAGAACGGCTGCAGGCGTATGCTTCCGTATATGAGACTGAGGAATACAAACAGGCTGCCTATCAGGTGCCTGACAGCAGATACGTGATGGATGCTCGTTTCCTCTGGTCAGATGGAGTTACAGATACTACGGTATTAAAGTTGAAGGACGACGAAAAAGAAGCTCTTCTGGATGCATGGAAAAGTGATGTTGAAAGTATGAAAATGGAGAATCTCAGAGAAGCACTTCCGTTGGGATTTATTGATGTTGATTCGGAGGTAAGACTGGTTTCGACCAATATGGTGGTGTATCCGAGCTTTTCGCGGACCTGTGATTTTTTGGAAAAACATGGGATTCAGATACATAAGACGCTGTCAGACTATTCCGTCACTGCGGTGAGTGTCAGCAGTGTATCAGTGAATGGCATGGGAAATCAGAGTATGAAATATTACCAGGAGCCAGAGGATATTGAACGTTGGAAAGAAAAGGTAATCCCGGACAGGCTGGATTTGCAGCCGCTTCTTTATCCTCTGGATTATACGCAGGAGATTAAGGCGGAAGTGGAGGATGAGACGACGAATTCGGCTACTTATGTGTATGGGTATCTGCGGGCGGAGTGACGATTTAGGTGAATGATGGGAAAGAGAGCACGGAATTTGGAATCTGTGCTCTTTTTTTACGTGAATCTGCGTGGGTGTGGAAACTTTTGGACATCCAATCTGCTAAACTGTCTAAAGAACGAAAGAGGGGAACCCAATTTGCTTTGCAAACCGTTATAAGACAGAGGAGGTACAATCAATGAAAGGTTATTTTGTGGAAGATGGTTACATGGGATATGTAGATGGAGGTTATCTTTTATTTGCAGATGAAAGAGATTACTGGGAGTTTGTGGAGGATGCATCATGAAAAGTGGAAAAGCCGGCTATGATGAAATTATGATAGCCGGTTTTTCTGTCATGTGTTATATTAATAGAGGATGTTCTTGTTCACAGCTCCGTGGACTGCAACAGAACATTTTTGTATAACACTTTTGGACAGGAGAGGACTTATGTCGGTTTTATCAGTAAAGCTAAGGATTCTGTATCTCATGAAAATCCTCTTGGAGAAGTCGGATGAAAAACATACGATGTCTGCAGCGGATATCGACAGGGCGCTGCATGGCTATGGAATGTCTGCGGACCGCAAAACAGTGTATAATGATATTGACATATTAAAAGAATTTGGCCTTGATATCCGGCAGGCAAAGGGGACAAACGGCGGCTACTATATAAGCAGGAGAAAATTTGAACTGCCGGAGCTCAAACTTCTTGTGGACGCGGTGCAGGCTTCAAAGTTTATCAGCCGAAAGAAGTCCGAAGATTTAATCAAAAAGCTGGAAAGCCTCGCCAGTGAACACGATGCAAGACAATTACAGAGAAATGTATTTATTTATAATCGCCCTAAGACTGGCAATGAAACCATTTATTATAATGTGGACCAGATACATACCGCTATTTTGGAGAACAGGCAGATTCAGTATAAGTATGCGGAGTGGACGGTACAAAAAAGATTGAAACCGAAAAAAGGCGGCGCTCTGTATACGGTCAGTCCATGGGCGCTGACGTGGGATGATGCAAATTATTATCTGATTGCCTATGACGAGGATGCGGACTGCATGAAACATTATCGTGTAGACAAGATGCAGCAGATGTGTATGACAAGTCGGGAACGTATAGGAAAAGAACGATTCCAGAATTTTGACCTTGCAGAGTTTGCCAAGAAGACATTTTCGATGTATGGCGGGCATGACGAGGAGGTTACTTTGCTGTGCCATAATGAGATTATCGGAGTGATTCTGGATAGATTTGGCCAGGAGACTATGATTGTGCCTGTGAATGAGGAACAGTTTCGGGTGCATGTACTTGTGGTGGTAAGCCCGCAGTTTTTCGGATGGGTGACAGGTATTGGGAATCAGATGTATATTGCAGGGCCGGAACATGTGAAGAAAGAGTATCGGGAATATCTGAAGGAGATTATGAAGAAATATTAATGAAGTTTACACATTTTTACAAAGGAGGACACACCCATATGAGAAACATTTTTTTGAATACAGAAAAGTGGAGTAAGTGGCTGAGGTATTTTCTGGCTGCTTTACTGGTATTTACATTATCAATGACTGGCTGCGGTGCAACACAGGGAGCCGCAGAAGAAAAGGCAGGAGATGGAGCAGCCAGTGAGACGCTCGGCAATGATTTGGAAGAATCGGATTCAGCAATTGCGGATGCAGGCGATGAGCCGGTGGAGGACGGCACCTACACCAGTAAGGATGATGTGGCTCGGTATATCTACATTTACGGCCATCTGCCCTCAAATTTTATCACCAAAAAAGAGGCAAATGAGCTGGGTTGGGAGGGCGGTTCTCTGGAGCCTTATGCTCCTGGCAAATGTATTGGAGGCAGCCATTTTGGAAATTATGAAGGACTTCTGCCGGAGAAGGACGGCCGGGTTTATACGGAGTGCGACATCGACACATTGGGCGCGGATAAGCGCGGCGCCAAACGAATTGTATTTTCAAATGACGGTTTGATTTATTATACAGAGGATCATTATGAATCTTTTGAACTATTATATGGGGATGATGGAATATGAAAGTATGTATTTTAGACGGAAAGATACTTGAAAATAAAGAAATTCTTCATGATGTTCTGACCGATACATTGGGCCTCCCGGACTGGTATGGGAGAAATCTGGATGCGCTCTATGACTGTCTGACGGACGTGCAGGAGGAGACGGAGATTTGTATTAAAAATGAAAGTTTTTTGAAAGAACATCTGGGAAATTATGCTGTTGTCCTCATGAAGGTGATTGCCAGGAGTGCAAAGGAGAATGAGAGGATAAAGTACAGGATTGAGGAGTAACTTCATTTTCTAAAAGTATTGTAAAAGTATATGGATTGCCCTTGTTGTTCCTTGAAGAAGGAAGTATAATGGAACTACTGTAAATGGATGTGTGAAAAAAGATATGTGTAAGCAGGCAGTCATTTGTTCTGCAAGTGGTTATAAATTGGGAGGCAGAGGAATGGATTTTAATAAGGAGAATATGCGGAAAATAAGGGAACTGATCGTATTTACCATTGTGATTCTGATGGCCCTTTGGAAATATACGCTTGTGGTGGATGCAATAGGATTCATTTTAAATATCATATTTCCGTTTCTGCTGGGCGGTGCAATTGCGTTCATTCTCAATGTACCTATGAGTTTTTTGGAGCGCAAGATTTTTGGAAATGCAGAGGGAAAGCCCATGCAGAAGTTTGCCAGGCCCTGCAGCCTGACGCTGACGATTCTATGTGTGATTGGAGTAATCGCTCTGGTGATGTTTGTGGTAATCCCGCAGCTTGGCTCTACATTTGTCAGCCTGGGCAAGACAATTCAGGATTTCATGCCCAGCGCCATCTTATGGATGGAGGAACTATTTCATAATAACGAAGGGATTATGGCGCTGCTTGCGGACTTAGACATGGATTGGGATAAGATACTGGACAGTGTTGTCAATTTCTTTAAGAGCGGGGCGGGCAATGTTTTGAATTCTACCATGTCCGCGGCGAAAAGCATTATCAGCAGTGTTACGACATTTTTCATTGCGTTTGTATTTTCCTGCTATATCCTTTTACAGAAGGAAAAGCTGCATGTACAGATGAAGAAAATTATGTACGCCTACCTGCCGAAACGAATGGTGGAGAAAATGCTGGATGTCTGCTCTTTGACTTACCGTACCTTTTCCAGTTTCCTGACAGGACAGTGCGTGGAAGCGCTGATACTGGGATTCATGTTTTTTGTGACAATGGGAATCTTCCGTCTGCCCTATGCGCTGCTGGTGGGAATCTTGATTGCATTTACTGCATTGATTCCGATTTTTGGGGCATTTATCGGGTGTATTGTAGGAGCTTTTTTAATTCTCATGGTGAATCCGGTGCAGGCGTTTACATTTGTTGTCATGTTCCTGGTACTGCAGCAGATTGAAGGCAATCTGATTTATCCAAAGGTTGTAGGGAACTCAGTGGGACTTCCGTCAATATGGGTGCTGGCCGCTGTCAGTATCGGCGGCAGCCTGATGGGGGTTGTGGGAATGCTGGTATTTATTCCACTGGTGTCTGTGATATATATTTTGTTCCGCGGAGACGTGTATAAACGGTTGGATGAAAAAGGGATAGAGGTGGAATCGTGACTATTCAGCCACGATTTCGCCTTCTTTTAATGTAATGGGGTCAGAACTTGCGTTGATGATGCAGGGGTAATATTCGCCCGCTTCGTCTGCCGTTATCTCATAAGAAAGATTTAGGGAGAGTGTATCCGGGAAGTCCTTCCCCATCAGCGTTCCATTAAAAATATATTGGTAGGAGACAAACTGCCCTCTTCCGGAATTGATTTCCGACGGATATTCTTCCACTTCCAATTTTAGAGATTCGCCTTCATCCAAATGCCATCCGCTTCCATCTTCTTTGGTAAAAATGACCATCACCCCGTTTACAAATATGACTTCAGGGGTGAAAAATTTCTCATCCTTCTCCTGAACTGCAAATGCGCTGATGGAACGAGGCATACAGGTGTCAGGCTGTACTTCGCGGATGAGGGGATGGCTTATGGTCAGAGTCTCAGAGTGTTTCCAGTTTGGCATGTCCTTTGGAGCCTGTATTCCGTCCGGTAATATACACAAATCTCCATAAGCTTCATATAACTCGTCCTTATTGACGATATTTCCCTCGGAGTCTGTGACAATTGCGATTCCGCTCATTTCCTTGCCAACCAGGTCACGGTTGGTTTCATCCACCAGCTCCGCACCATGGATTCTGCGTAAGTTTCCTTCATAGATTGCAAGAGAAATAGAAGATAATGCGGTGATGATTGCCGCTGCAATTAGAAGACGTACCTTCCATGCTGTCTTCTGCCTAAGTTTTTTCATACTTTTTGGACTGTTTTCCAGTACCGCCTGGATTGTTGTCTCAGCAGAGAAATCCTGAACTGTCTCGGGGATGCCGTCATATTCGTTTAGCAGGCTGACGGCCTCTTCTGAAATCAGGTCAAAGGCATCATATAGATTAAGTTTCATAGGTGAATCCTCCTTCCTCTAAAATAGAACGCAGTTTTTTGCGGCTTCGGCTCAATTTTGTTTTGATTGTTGACAGCGGCTGCTGTTCTTCCTCGGATATTTGCTGAAGGGTTTTTCCTTGAAAATAGAATTTCAGCAGTAATATCTGGCTTTCCGTACTTAATTCCTGCAATGCATCAAATATAATTTTCCGGAGTTCAATCTGTGAAAATGAATCAGGAAAATCACCAAGAATTTCATCAGCCAACGGCACATAAGGGACTAGCTTTTTCTTTTCATTTATTGCAATATTCCGGGCAATTGCGCCGATATAAGGCTTCAACTGTTCATCCTTCTCAACCTGAATGTTTTCCGTATGTTCCCATAGTTGAATAAAGACCAGATTGATCACACCTTGTATATCAATCTCCGGTAAATGGCTTTGAAGGATTGTATAAACAATCGTAGCAACATAAGAATTGTATTTTCGGATGAGTTCCTCTAATGCTGTTTGGTCTTTCCTTTTTAATCGTTGGGCTAATTTGTTGTCTGCCATCTCGTATCCTCCTCTTTCTATTATATACAACTTGCGGACAGGAAAAGTTTCAGATTTTCTAAAAAAGAGTAATAAAAAATGAATTTTTTGCCTGTTTGCCATGATTTTGGTATAAAATAAGAAATAGTACTTGACTTTCCACCTTGTGGAAGCTGTATAAAGAGGGTAGTTTAAGCCATATGAAAGAAGCGCAGACACTGGAATGCGGCTTAGACGGCCAGACAATGGGGATTGGAGTGAGAGGAATGAAGATTAAGCAGGTTGAGGAGCTGGTCGGTATTACAAAAAAGAATATCCGCTTTTACGAGGAGCAGGGACTTCTGGAAGTGAAGCGGGCGGAAAACGGATACCGGGAGTACGGTTTAAGTGATGTAAAGCGTCTTCAAGAAATCAGGCTTCTGCGGAAACTTGCGATTCCCATCGAAGATATGAGGCAGATGTTCGAGGGAAAGAAAAGCCTGAGAAGCTGCCTGGAATATCAGGTGGAGGAGATGGAACGCCAAAAAAACAATCTTTTGCAGATACAGTCGTTTTGCGAAGAACTTTTGGATGCAAATATCTCTTTGGAAAGCCTTGATGCACCTCAATGTCTGGAGAAGATGGAAAAATTAGAAAAGGAGGGAACCAATTTTATGGATGTAAGGAAAACGGACGTTCACAAAAAGAAAATCATGGGGGCGGCAATCGGCGGCGGAGTCATGGTTTTGCTGATGGCTCTTACGATTGGGATTATGATATGGGGCTATATGGAAGACCCAATCCCAATCGGAGTATTGCTGTTCATAATCGGAATGCCGGCAGTGGTTATTATTGGCGTGGTTATTGCGCTGATTGGAAGAGTAAAAGAAATTAAAGGAGGAGAAGAAGATGAAGCTTCTAAGTATTGAATATATTCCGGGGATGGAATTTGAGGCATTGGATATGGTGAAAGGAACGGTTGTGCATTCCAAGAATTTTGGGAAGGATTTTATGGCCGGAATGAAAACTTTGGTGGGCGGTGAAATCGTGAGCTACACGGAGATGCTCAATGAGGCGCGCCAGATTGCAGTGAAAAGGATGGTGGATGAGGCGAAAGCGCTCGGTGCGGACGCGGTGATAGGAGTGAAATACGGCTCCTCACAAGTGATGCAGGGGGCAGCGGAAGTGATTGCCTATGGAACTGCGGTCAAATATATTGCAAAATAGACAGGGAAAGATTATGATTTAGTAATGTGAGAAGCGGCCGGGCAGACGGGTCCTGTAAAGGGAAGGTCTGCCCGGTTGTTTTTTTGACCTGTAGATTAATTAAAACTGATACAATCCGCATAAATTTTGACTCTGCCGATTTGAAATGTAAGTAGATGTAACACAGAATCCATGGTACAATAAAATCTCTGGGATTGATTATAACTTGAAAAAGTTTATAAGCCGGATAGCTTGCTGAAAATCTGTCGGAGATTTATCGAAGACGGGGATTTTTCGTTGGTGGACAATGATGGAAAGCACGTAAAGATTGGGAGGAGAAATGCAAGAAAAAAACACGAAATGGACAAAAAGCAGAAAAATACTGCTTCTGGCAATTAAAATTGCGATTGGGAGCAGTGCAGCCATCTATATTGCACAGCTTTTAGGACTTGAATATGCGATATCTGCAGGGACGATTACTATGCTGACGCTGATGACTACAAAGTGGGAGACTGTCAAGCTGTCCCTCTTCCGTTTGATCACATTTGTTACGACAATCTTGTTGGCATGGATTGTTTTTACCCATGTAAACAGTATCTGGATCGGATATGGGATTTTTATCTTTTTTGTCGTTCTGTTTGCGGAAGTGCTGGGCTGGCGGGCAACCATATCGGTCAACGCCGTGATTGGCGCCCATCTTTTGACTAGCCATGATTTTGGCATAGCTTTTGTAGAAAATGAATTTTATCTTGTGTTGATTGGAATTGTCATCGCGTTTATTTTAAATCTATTTCAAAATAATTACAGGCATAAACAGGATATCATTGCTGATATGCGTTATACGGAGAGCCAGCTACAGATGATCTTGTGCCGGTTCGCAAAGTATTTATCGTTTGCAGACGTGGGAGCAAGTACGGATAAAAACGGGCAGGCATCCACAGGAAGTCTCTGGGACGATATCATTAAGCTGGAAAAGGAATTGCAGGACTTCATTCTGGAAGCATATGAATACCAGGAAAATACATTTCATTCTCATCCGGCATATTATATAGATTATTTTGAGATGCGCTCCGACCAGTGCCATGTGCTCCACAACCTGCATTATGAAGTAAAGAAAATACGTGCCATACCGAAGCAGGCAAAGGTAGTGGCTGAATATATGCTCTATCTTTCAGATTATGTGACGGAGAGGAATGTACCCTCCGCGCAGATGGAAAAGCTGGAAGGGATTTTTCAGGATATGAAGAAAGAAGAACTGCCGAAGTCCAGAGAAGAGTTTGAAAACCGGGCAATTCTCTATCATATTTTGATGGATATGGAGGAGTTTCTTGTATATAAGCAGCGTTTTGTGAAAGCGCTGGATGAGCAGCAGAGGAAAATGTATTGGGGGCAGGAGTGAGAACTAGCTTATATAATATATGTTTATAAAGATGAAACTGCTTGGACGAAGCTTGAAAAAATGAGAAATTAGAAAACGTTGCTTACGAAACAATATTAGAAAAGAAAGTTATATGCGCATATTCCACAAAAAAACTGTGTAAAATTTGTGAACTATGCACATATCAAATACAATTCATGCAAAAAACAAACAATTTATGCGGAAATCTGCACAACACATAAAAGTATGTTAATATTCCTTTCAGAATCAGTTACAGCCCACCGCCCCGTGGACTGTAAACAGAATCATATCAAAAAGGAGGAGAAAGGAAATGATTGATTTTTTGGCAAAAGTACTGGGCCCGATTTTTGTGAATTTCGGTGTCAGCGAGGCAGATTTTCAGGCATATCTAACGCAGCTTAGCGGCTATGTGTATTTCATCCTTGCATTGCTGGTTGTGTTGATTGTCGTATTGGTGCTGGCCCAGAAGGCAAAGAAAGGGTTCAGGCATGTGGTACGTTGGCAGGCGGTGCTTGCGTTTGTGGCAATCATAGCAATATTAGTAAATATGATTTGTTATGGACCGATGTACAGTAACGTATCCGGTTTCTTGAATGCATCTAAGGTAGACCTGCCGGAGGAAACTGTAGCACAGAGCAGGGAAATGGTGAAGAAGCTTGGCGAGGAAGGTTTGATTCTTGCAAAGAATGAAGGGCTTCTGCCGTTGTCATCCGATGTATCCAAGCTGAACGTATTTGGTTGGGATTCCACCAATCCGATTTTGGGAGGAACAGGTTCAGGTTCCTCAGATTCTTCTTCCGCAGTGGGGATTCTTCAATCCTTACAGGATGCAGGCTATGAGACGAATCAAACGTTGACAGATATGTATGTAGAATATCGTGCAGACCGCCCGGAGATTAGTATGCACGGACAGGACTGGACACTTCCGGAACCGACCGTGGATGCTTACACAGACTCCATCATGAGCGAGGCAAAAGATTTTTCTGACACAGCGGTTATCGTAATCGGACGTTCCGGCGGAGAAAATGCCGACCTGCCGACAGATATGAATGCAGTTATCAAAGGCACTTATGATTTGGCGGACGTGGTTTCCAGTGCACCTGGCAACTTTGATTTTACAAGAAGTTCTTATACAAATAATGGTTCTTACGATGATTTTGAAGAGGGCGAGTCCTATCTGGAACTTTCTGTGACTGAGGAAGACATGGTAGAAAAGGTGTGCTCCGAGTTCGACAATGTTATCGTAGTAGTCAATGCAAACAATGCTATGGAACTGGGCTGGGTTGAAGAATATGAACAGATAGGGGCAGTCATCCTTGCACCAGGTACAGGAGCATCCGGTTTTGCAGCATTAGGTGAGATTATCAATGGTTCCGTAAATCCATCCGGAAAAACAGTAGATACTTATGTAAGAGATTTGACACAGACTCCATATTATAACAATATCGGAAACCATTCTTACAGCAATGTTCAGGATTTGAATGACCAGGGTGTGGCTGCAGACCCATCTTCTATGGGAAATCTTTCCTTTGTAAATTATGTAGAAGGTATCTATGTAGGTTATAAATTCTATGAGACGGCTGCAGAGGAAGGACTTATTGAATATGATGAGCATGTGCAGTATCCGTTTGGATATGGATTAAGCTATACAACATTTGAGAAAGAAATCCAGAACTTTAAGGATAATGGCGATACCATTACATTTGACGTAGAAGTGAAAAATACCGGAGATACAGCCGGTAGAGACGTCGTAGAAATTTATTTCACGCCGCCTTATGAAAATGGCGGAATTGAGAAAGCTTCCGTGAATCTGATTCAGTTTGAAAAGACAGACGAAATTGAGCCGGGCGCATCCGCAGCTGTTTCTTTTGAAATCCCGAAAGAAGATATGGCATCTTATGATTCCGAAGGAATCAAAGTACAGGGTGGCGGTTATATTTTAGAGGCTGGCGAGTATGTAGTTTCTGTTCGTTCTGATTCACATACGGTAGCTGATGAAGAGACATTTAAGGTAGAGAAAGATGTTGACTACAGCAAAGAGGGACGTGCAAGCGACCTGGAAGTTGCAGTCAATCAGTTTGAAGATTATTCCCGCGGCGATTTCGTGCAGTTGTCCAGAGCAGATGCATTCAAGAATTATGAGGAAGCATGTGCGGCTCCTTCTGAGGAACAGTATGTGATGTCTGACGAAGTAAGGGAAAAGGTGATTGAAAGTGCGGTAGGCACTTATGATGGAACAAAATATAATGATGACGCTGACAAAATGCCGACCATGGATGCAAATAACGGGCTGACACTCTATGAGCTGACCGGTTTGGATTATGATGATCCGAAGTGGGATGAATTGTTAGATCAGATGAGCTTTGACGATATGGTGAAACTGATCAACATTGGTGGATGGCAGACAACGGAAGTGAAGTCTGTAGGCAAGATTGCAACTTCTGACTGTGACGGACCGGCAGGTTTGAGCAACTTTGTGACTGGCGCGTATGGAACAGCATATCCTTCCGAAGTATTGATGGCACAGACATGGAACCAGAGCCTGGCATATGAATTAGGACAGTGCATGGGCCAGGAATACAAAGATGCCAACAACTATGGCTGGTATGGACCGGCAATGAATACACATCGTTCCGCATTTGCAGGACGTAACTTTGAATACTATTCAGAGGACGGTGTGCTTGCAGGACGGATTGCAGCAAACCAGGTCAATGGTGCGGCAGAGCACGGTGTATACGCATACATTAAGCATTTCGCATTAAATGACCAGGAGATCAACCGGACTTCCATGCTCATGACTTTCTCTTCTGAGCAGGCAATCCGCGAGATTTATCTGAAACCTTTTGAGATTGCAACCAAGGAATTTGAAGGAACCTCACGCGCAGTGATGTCTTCTTTCAACTGGATTGGTACAGTGCCAAGCTGTGCAAACAGCAACCTGCTGAACAATGTGCTCCGCGGCGAGTGGGGATTTGTCGGCATGGTAGAGACAGATTATGATGGTTCTTATGGATACATGATTACAGACCACAGCATCCGTAACGGAAATGATTTGATGTTGGGATTCGGAAGCGCGGAATCTAATATCCTTTCAGATAAGAGTGCGACTGCAGTTCAGGCAATGCGTCAGGCATGTAAGAATATCCTGTATACCATCGGCAACAGCGGATATTATACAGTGGATGAAGACCCGGCAGGTGTTATGACAAATATGACGAAGATCTTCATTACAGTTGATGTGATCGTGGCATTGATTATTATTGCCGTAGAAGCAATCGTAATCCTGCGTTATATGAAAAAGAAAAAAGCGGCTTCTGAAAAATAAGATATTAGAGTAGTTTTAGCAGAATAAAACAGAAGGGGTGTTGCTCCTGCAGCTTGTCCGGCTGTTGGGGCGGCATCCTTTTTAAATATAATTTTATGGAAAGAAGAAGGTGAGAGACTTGGATATTAAGAAAATTGTTCAAAAAATGAGTTTGGAGGAAAAATGTTATCTGCTCTCTGGTAAGGATTTCTGGCAGACCCGTTCAGTGGAACGTCTGGGTATCCCGAATGTAACACTTTCTGACGGACCTCATGGAATCCGCAAGCAGGAAGGCGCAAGCGATCAGCTTGGACTCAACGGCAGCGTTCCGGCGACCTGTTATCCCACGGCAGCAACCATTGCTAACAGTTGGGACCCGCAATTGGGAGAAGAGATTGGAACTTATCTGGGGACCGAGGCAGGGGCACAGGATGTATGTGTACTGTTGGGACCGGGAATGAATATTAAGAGAAGTCCTTTGTGCGGACGAAATTTTGAATATTTCAGTGAAGACCCTTATCTGGCAGGGAAGATGGCAGCCGGATATATCCGTGGAATTCAGTCAAAAGGCGTGGGTGCGTGTCCAAAGCATTTTGCTGCAAATTCCCAGGAACTTCGCCGTATGGCAAGTGATTCGGTGATGGATGAGAGAACGCTTCGGGAAATCTATCTGACTGGATTTGAGATTGCGGTAAAAGAGGCAGCTCCTAAATCTATCATGTCTTCTTACAACCGTGTGAATGGTGTTTATGCCAATGAAAATGAGCATCTTCTGCAGGAAATTCTGCGGGATGAGTGGGGATTTGACGGATTTGTAGTATCCGACTGGGGCGCATCGAACGACCATGTGGCAGGCGTGGCAGCAGGCTCTCATCTGGAAATGCCGACCACTGGGGGAGACTCGGATGAAGAACTGATCCAGGCAGTGAAATCCGGCAAGATTAGTGAAGCCATGATAAATAAACGTGTGGAAGAACTGCTGTATGCAACTATGCCATCGAGAGAGGCAGTAGATAAAGTAAAAGGCAAAGGCTTCGATACCGAAGCACACCATAAAATGGCACAGAAGGCAGCAGAGCAGAGTATTGTTCTTCTGAAAAATGAAAACCAGATTTTACCGCTTGCAGAAAACAGCAAAGTGGCTGTGATTGGAGACTTTGCTAAGACTCCCAGATATCAGGGCGCGGGTTCCTCTGTCGTGAATCCTACAAAACTGGATTCTACTCTGGATGTGATGAAGGATTTCCCATTAAATATGGTAGGTTTTGCAGCAGGATACCATCGGACCGGACCGGCTGACCCGGCATTGGAAAAAGAGGCTGTGGAACTGGCGAAGAAAGCGGACGTAGTATTGCTGTATATCGGTCTTGATGAGATTTCTGAATCTGAGGGATTGGACCGGCCGAACATGAAACTTCCAAAGAGCCAGACTCAGCTTTTACAGATGATTTCCGATGCAAATCCACATGTCGTGGTTGTACTTTCCGGCGGTTCGGCAATCGAAATGCCATGGATTGGAAAATGCGAGGCAATAATCCACGGATATCTGAACGGGCAGGCGGGGGCAGCGGCAATGCTGAACGCCATCGTTGGAAAAGTAAATCCGTCCGGTAAGCTGAATGAGACTTATCCGCTTACATATGAGGATGTGCCGTCTGCACCGTATTTCCCATCCAAGGAGCGGAATGCAGAATATCGAGAAGGGCTTTATGTTGGATACCGTTATTTTGAAACCGTGCAGAAGCCGGTGCGTTTCCCATTCGGGTACGGGCTTTCTTATACGACATTTGCATATAGTCATTTGGAAGTGAATGAAAAACAGGCATCCTTTACATTGACAAATACAGGCGACAGAGACGGAGCAGAGGTGGCGCAGCTTTATGTGAGTGCAAAATGTCATGGCGTGTACCGTCCGGCAAAAGAACTGAAGGGCTTCCAGAAAGTATTTTTAAAGGCCGGCGAATCGAAAGATGTTGTGATTCCACTGGATGATAAGGCATTCCGTTATTTTAATGAAAAGACGAATCAATTTGAGGTGGAAAGCGGAGAATACGAAATTCTGATTGGTTCCAGCTGCGCGGACATCAAGCTGTCTGCTACGATTGCCGTGCAGGGGACAAAGGCACCTCTTCCGGTGGAGGCATCCCAGATTCCGTCCTATATGAGCGGAAATATTTTAAAAGTCTCGGATCAGGAATTCCAGGCATTGCTTGGGCATCCGATTCCGGACGGACATTGGAGCGGCCAGTTGGATATGAATGATGCAATTTGCCAGCTTTATTATGCAAAACGTTGGATTGGCCGCCTGATTTACAAGGTACTGACCAGTATGTTAGATAAGAGTATGGCAAAAGGAAAACCGGATTTGAATATCATGTTTATTTACAATATGCCGTTCCGTGGAATCGGAAAAATGGCCGGCGGAATGTGCAGCCAGTATATGGTAGAGGGCATGGTAAAGGCGGTCAACGGACATTTCTTTAAGGGCCTGGGACAGATTATTTCCGGATTTTTCAAGCAGAGAAAGGTTATGAAGAAAGCAAATAATATGAAATAAGTATGAAAGTAAACTTTCATACTGGATCTGTGGGTCAAATGTGCGTGCAAGCACGCCCGCTTGACCCATGTATAACAAATTTGGAGGAAGAGACAATGAGCAATAATCCTGTAATGAAATGGTGGGAAGGCTTTGCAGAGAAACATCCTTCCGGAGCAAAGTGGATGCGTGAGGGCGGCCTGTTTATCATTTTCAGTTATGTAGTGACTTTTTTAAAATATATCATGCTCCAGTTTTTGCCGGCAATGTTTTCAGGCTATGCAAATATCGGTTGGGGATGGCCGTCGGCTAATGTCAGTCTGTTTGGTATTGACTTCGTATGGAATGCCATCGGATACAGTGTGGAACAGGGCGGTATGGCGTACCTTTTGGCTTATCTGATTTCCAGTTTCTTAGGGGAGTGTGTAAACTTCCCCCTGCAGAGAAATCTGACCTTTAGAAGCCACGGAAAACTGGGCCCGCAGATTGCAGGCTATTTCCTGGCATGGGTGGTGATTACGATTATCGTAAATTCCATCAACTGTGTGTGGGTTGCGGTAGCCAGCCAATTAGTTCCGGATTTCGTTTACAACATCGGAACAACCGTGCTGAACGGCGGCGTATCCATGGTCGTATTCTTTGTGGTTAATAAAATTATTTTTGCCGATGCACAGCCGAAAGAGGCATAAAGATTAAAAAATGCGTAAAGTATCAGGCAAAACATTAATTTCCCATCGCATCCTGTCGATAAAAAGTTAAGACATAAACTGTAAACACTAACTGGAGGGAGGCGAAGGTTTTGAATTTTTCCACGATGCAATCCTTAGGTACATATACCAAGCAATTAGAAATGCAGATAAAGTGGCAGAAGAAGAAAGCAAATAATGACTTCACTGCTGACGGAAGTACAAAATTGAATGATTCCATCGCGCGGCAGGCAGAAGAAATCCGGATGTCCCAAGCAGATGGCTCAGCCAAAATGTCTTCGCAGATTAGGACGAAATTGGCGACAGGCAAAAAGCTGACGCGAGAGGAAATGGAGTATCTGCAAAAGAATGATCCTCAGACATATCAGAAAGCAAAAGCGATAGAAGAGGAACAGAAAAGTTATGAGGAAGAACTAAAGAGATGTAAGACGAAGGAAGACGTCCAGCGTGTGAAAATGAACCGTACCGCAGCTTCTCTAAGCGTAGTAAACAGTGTGAAGAATAATCCTGCCATACCTGAAGGTGCAAAGCTTGGAATCATGTGGCAGGAGCTCATGAAAAGCAGGGCCTTAGAAGAAACGATGGGTAAATTTATAGAGAGCGGCAGATATGCCCAGCTTCCTACAGAAGCAGAAAAGGCGGAGGCAGAAAAGATTCTCAAAGAGGCAAAAGAGAACGAACTTGGAATCGAAGAGCCTTCGGAAAACACGGAAGAAACGAACACCGACAAGAAGGAAATGAACGCGGAGCATATGGAGAAAGATTATTCAGACGCTCCAACAAAGGATGCTCCGATTCAGGAATCCGTACAAAGGAACAGAGTTCTCTTACAGGAGCGTAAGCGAACCGTTGCAGAAGCGGAGACGACGCCGGAGGCCCTAAAAGTAAAACGGGCCAAAGCCCATGCGGCATATAAAGCGAACCAGGTTCATGTTCCTGAACAGGTTCTGGATAAAAAAATAGAATAAAATCATTCGAAAAAAGTGATATATGAGGGAGGGAGCAAGTGAAATTGCATCCCTCCTATTGCAATATAAAATTTTCAGTGTATAATGAGAAGAGTAACCGAATATTACTATTACACCGGGGAGCTTGCAGCAGCAGGCTGAGAGGAGACTGACACTGTCTCGACCCATGAAACCTGATTTGGATAATACCAACGTAGGGATATGTGATTCGTAGATGCAGCGGATATGCGTAGACCAGGCGTATCCGCTTTTTGTGATTCTATATTTCCAGCAATTCAAGAGAGTAACTTTTCTAAATAACGGGTATCTGCTCCGCTACCTGGATTGTCATTTCTATAATCAGGATTCATTCCCAGTAAGAGTATTAAAAGGTAGTGTAAAGTATCGTATGAAAAAAGATACGGGAATTGCCCGCATTAAAAATCTGCTTAATATGAGGTATCACGTGCATGAAAATCACTTCGTGATGGCACGTGAGCAGGTAATCACCTGCGTTGCAGGTGGTTACAAAATGCAGATGGCGGGCAAGCAGGCAATCACTTGCTTCGCAAGTGGTTACAAAAGAGGAGGAACTTATATGCTTGAAAACTGTATGAAAAACGTAAGGGCTGTAACGCCGCTTGTACACAACATTACCAACTATGTAACAGTCAATGATGTGGCGAACATCCTGCTTGCCTGCGGCGGCAGTCCAATTATGTCCGACGAGCCTGAGGATGTGGAAGATATTACCTCGATATGCGGCGGTTTGAATATCAACATCGGAACACTGAATCAGCGGAGTATTGAAGGGATGTTCAGGGCAGGCAAAAAGGCCAATGAACTGGGACACATTCTGCTTTTAGACCCGGTAGGCGCAGGGGCAAGCGCTCTTCGGACCAACACGGCCGTGAAACTCATGGAGGAACTGAAATTTGATGCTGTCCGGGGCAATATCTCAGAGATTAAGACACTGGCCTTGGGAAGCGGGACAACCCAGGGGGTAGATGCAGATGTTGCAGATGCCGTGACAGAAGATAATCTGGATGAAGCGGTTGTATTTGCAAAAGACTTTGCAAAAAAGACAGGATGCATAGCTGCCGTCACAGGCGCAATCGATCTGGTAAGTGATGGAGAATCCTGTTATGTTATCCGAAATGGCCGCCCGGAAATGGGAAAAATCACTGGAACCGGATGTCAGCTTTCGGGTATGATGACGGCATTTCTTGTGGCAAACCCGCAGGAAAAGCTGAAGGCGGCAGCGTCAGCAGTGTGTGCAATGGGACTGGCCGGCGAACTGGCATGGTCTCGTATGCAGGATGGGGATGGGAACTCTGCTTATCGGAACCGGATTATTGATGCGATTTACAATATGGACGGTGATACATTAGAAAAAGGAGAAAAGTATGAGGTGCGATAAAAAAGACTTGCTGCTCTATGCCGTGACAGACCGAAGCTGGCTGAATGGAGATACACTGTATCACCAGGTAGAGCAGGCTCTTCAAGGGGGAGCCACATTTGTACAGTTAAGAGAAAAGGAGTTGGATGAAGAGCATTTCTTGGAGGAAGCAAGAGAGATACAGGAATTGTGCCGAAACTATCAGGTTCCTTTTGTCATTAATGATGATGTAGAGATTGCGGCGCAGATTGGCGCGGATGGTGTTCATGTGGGACAGAGCGACATGGAAGCCGGAGATGTAAGGGCAAAGTTAGGACCAGACAAAATAATCGGTGTGTCAGCCCAGACCGTGGAGCAGGCTCTGCTTGCCCAGGAGATGGGGGCGGATTATCTTGGAGTGGGAGCTGTATTTCACACGAGTTCCAAAGCAGATGCCGATGATGTAAGTTTGCATACGCTGAGGGAAATCTGTAAGGCTGTAGATATTCCGGTTATTGCTATTGGAGGTATTGGAGCGGAAAATGTGATGCAGCTTTCAGGAAGCGGAATCTGCGGGATTGCCGTTATCAGCGCCTTGTTCGCACAGCAGGATATCAAGGCCGCGGCAGAAGAGTTAAGGATGTTCACCGAAAAAATGGTTACAAAATGCAGATGACGGGTAAGCAGGCAATATCTGCAAAAGCAGATTGGTTACAAAGAGGAGGAGAAAGATGAAAACCGCATTAACAATCGCAGGAAGTGATTCCAGTGGTGGTGCAGGCATCCAGGCGGATATCAAGACTATGCTTGCAAATGGAGTGTATGCTATGAGTGCGATTACGGCCCTCACTGCGCAGAATACGATTGGTGTTACGGGGATTATGGAAGTTCCGCCGGAATTTTTGGGAGAACAGTTGGACAACGTATTTACGGATATTTTTCCGGATGCAGTAAAGATAGGGATGGTATCAGCCGGCCCCTCAATTGTAGTAATTGCGGAGAAATTAAAACAATACCAGGCGAAAAATATCGTAGTGGACCCGGTCATGGTATCTACCAGCGGTGCAAAGCTTATCAGTGACGACGCAGTTATTTTGTTAAAGGAGCATCTGCTTCCAATCGCGAATATATTGACACCAAACATACCAGAGACAGAAGTACTTACCGGAATGTTAATCCAGACAAAGGAGGATATGATCCGTGCGGCAAAGGCAATCAGCGAAACCTATTCCTGTGCAGTATTATGTAAGGGCGGCCACCAGTTGAATGATGCCAATGACCTTCTGTACCAGAACGGTTCTTATCAATGGTTCTGTGGAAAACGAATTAACAATCCCAACACGCATGGGACCGGATGTACTCTTTCTAGCGCGATTGCCTCGAATCTGGCAAAAGGGTTTGACCTGGCAGAATCCGTGGAGCGTGCAAAGGCATACCTTTCCGGTGCCCTTGGGGCCATGTTGGATTTGGGAAAAGGAAGCGGCCCCATGGATCATGGATTCAACATAACCGAGGCGTAAAACACCCCGTCCTTCCATTCAAATCTGGCATCCCCGTGATACCGTTTTGCGATGAGGCGGACGGAAACGGTACCCATACCAAACCCTTCGTGCTTACTCGAGCAGAATTGTTCTCCTTCCATTTTTGGAGGGCGCTCACAGGTGTTATCCACAGTTAGTGAGAGCATACTGTTACCGGTCTGCCGGGCGTTTACCCGTATAAAACAAGGCAATGTGGTATTAGGTACAACTTCAGCCGCAGTAGTATTTTGCTCTGACTGCGCGTAAATCTCATCAGAATCATTGCCTTTTGGTACTGTACACGAATCCAACATACTGCACGCATCCAGAGCATTTTCCAAGAGATTTCCAAGCAAAACACAGAATTCAGGTTCCGGAATCAATGTTTTCTTGTCCATTTGAAAGGAAATTTCCATAGGAATCTTCAAATGTTCGGCTCTTTCTGCGTAGAAATTTAAGAGCGCATCCACCGCATAATTTTTGCAGAATACACGGCGGGAATCCACGGGGATGCTTTTCCCGTAGTGTGTTACATAATCTGCCAGAGTATTCATGTCGCCGTTGTCGATGCAGCCCTTTAGAACTGTCCAGTGCTGCCGCAGGTCATGATGCGCCCGGCGTGTTTCTTCCATACGAGACTGAATCAGAGCGTACTGTCCGGCCTGAATCTGGATTAAATGTTCCATGTTTCTTGCCTGTTCTTCGGCTGCGGCTTGTTTTTGGATTTGCTGGATAATCAGAAGAATATGGTAGTAGATTAAAAACGTACACAGCATCAGGAGTATACGGGCAAACAGAGAGCGTGCACTTGGTTTTTCAGCCGTGTAAGTGAAGAGCATGACAATGACGCTTGTAAATAAAGGAAGCAGCCAGATGGTTTTCCAGATACCTGGCGCATGGATGTCAAACACCATTTCTGCAGTATGGCAGATATAACGCAGCATAAATGGCAGGGTCAGGAAAAAAAGCACCAGGACAGATAGTCCGGCCTGCCAGGAAAAGAGAGGAAAACCGCCCCAGGTGTTTCCGCAATAGGAAACAATGCCTGTGATAGTCATCAGATAATCTGTAGTAAAGATGTATAAAAATGCGATTTTTCCCCAATCCATTTTTACAAAATAAAAAAATAGCCCTCCGTAAATCGGTATGGCGGCAAACTTTGCCTGAGATGCGGGAAAACCTGACCGCACCAGCAGCAGGAACAGTCCAATATAAAGGAGCTGCTCTGCAATCAACAGAAAGGCCGTCACCCGTTTGGAAAAACGCAGATGATTCCAGAACGGAACATAGGCAAACAGATGAAAAGGCAGAGTATCTGCCAACATAAAAAATAATAATTCTGCCATATAAGGCTCTCCAATCTTTTCAGATGTACTTATATGTTTATGCGCAGGTAAATGCCGTCAGGACCCACGCGCCTGCGCATAAGTATATTCTAGAAAAAGTTCTCGCACCTGCCTGTATTTTAAGCGGCTGATGGGCAGAGTTTTTCCATTTTGAAGGAGAAAACAATCATCCAGCAGCTTTTCTACAGATTCGAAATTAACGATTAGCCCCTTCATACAATCGCAGAAGAAAGGGTAGGGCAGCAGCATTTTGGAAAAATCCATCTGCCGCATGGAAAACTGTCTTTCCTGTCCATTTTTTAAGTGGACACAGACTTTTCGATTCACATATTCTGTCCATGCAACCTGATGGAGAGGCAGCTTTTCCACGCCCATCTTCCCCGGCATTAAGAGGTATTGGCTATGCTCCTGCCAGGAAGCGCTGCATCGGGCAAGAGCATGGGAAAGCTTTTCATAGCTGTAAGGCTTTACCAGATACCAGGAAGAATCTACTTCATAGCTGTCCACGGCAAATTCTGCGGTGGTCGTGGTAAAGATCAGGCGGCAGGAAGTGTCTGTCTCGCGGATTTTCCGCGCTGTGTCCATCCCATTCATTCCCCCCATGTAAATGTCCAGAAATGCCAGGTCATACTTTCCGGCAGAGAATTCCTTCAGAAAGGCTTCCCCGCTTTCAAATAAATCTGGTGCAGGGAACAGAGAGAGCCTTTGTTCCGCTGCCCATTGGGACAGGTCGGCCGACAGACGCAGCCTGTCATCAGGTAAATCATCTATAATAGCAACTCGCAAAAAATCATCTCCATTTCAGAAAAAATACCGTACTTATTTTATCATATGTCACCAGCCGCAAGGCTGATGACCTGCTTGCGCCTCAGCGCAATTCATTTTATCATATGTCACCAGCCGCAAGGCTGATGACCTGCTTGCGCCTCAGCGCAATTCATTTTATCATATTTTTCATCAAAATGGTACATCTTGTGCAGAATTTTCACATGTCGTGCAAAGGCAATTGAAAAGGTAGAAAAAAGTGATA
>CANOBT010000031.1 GCA_947564305.1 uncultured Lachnospiraceae bacterium
ATTGGATGACTCCCTCACCAAGCAGAGTAGGGCAATATCCGCCGTTTTTGTCAAAATAGAAATCCTTGATATGCATGGCTTCGATGTATTTTCCAACGTATTTCAGCCATTCGTCCCAATAAGCCTTCTGGTCTGTAGTATCCGGAAATTGAAGAAGATTCGATGCGTCAAAAATCATTCGGAGATGTTCCGGCTCTTTGACTTTATCCATGACATCCAATACTGCCTCCAGATTTTCTAAAGGATGCCAGTAGACCGGCTCAATGGCCAGTTTTACATCCAGCCGTACCGCTTCTTCTACAACACATTTCACACTGTCTACCATATATGGATACCACTGTGCTTTTTCCTGCCGGTTTAAATGAGGATAGGCGGTTTCGGTACCTACAACTTTGGCACCGACTTCCTTGCTGTAGGCCAGGCATTTCTTTAAGGTTTTTACAGCATGATCGCGGATGACGGGGTCCGGGTTGCCCAGATCCATATAGCAGCCAAATACCGGGATTTCAATATGATTCTCTTCAAAGGCACGCCGGATTCTTTCCAGATGCTTCGGAGTGATATCTTCATATCTTTGAATGCCTGTGAAGGCTTTCGGGAGAGCGAGCTGTGCTGCTTCGTAGCCCTCTGCATGTAAGACTTCTGCTAGTTTTTCAATTTCCATACGACCATAATCATGGGCGCGCACACCAATTTTCATAAGATTCTCCTTTCTGTTGCTGGGTATGTTGATTCTAAAAAAGAGGGCCGCTCCACAGACAGCCCTCTCTTGTATTTGATTTCGGATCAAAGCAGGTCCTGATTTGCAATACCATCCATATCATCAAAGTCCTGATTTTCTCCTACCATTCCCCAGATAAAGGTATAGTTTCTGGAGCCGCTTCCGGAATGGATGGACCAGCTTGGGGAGATTACTGCCTGCTCATTGCGGACTACAATATGCCTTGTTTCTGTAGGCTCACCCATATAATGCATAATAAATGCATCCTCCGGCATCTCGAAATACAGATAAACTTCCATCCTGCGGTCATGAGTGTGGCTTGGCATGGTGTTCCACACACTGCCTGGCTCTAAGTGTGTCATACCCATGACTAGCTGGCAGCTTTCCACCTGTCCTGGGAGAATATATTTACAGATAGTGCGGTGATTAGAATCTTCCAGTGAACCAAGTTCCACCTTATTTGAATCTTTGACGATGACAACACCGTCCTCAGCCTGTCCTTCTGGCTTGATTAGTACGGTAGGGAAGCTGGCGTGCGCCGGGGCACTGTTCAGATAAAATTTCGCCGGGGCTGCAGAGTCCGTGCTGGCAAATGCAATCTCCTTCACGCCCATACCCAGGTACATTCCTTCCTTTGGTCCAACGGTATATTCCCGGCCATCTGCGATGATTGTTCCAGTGCCGCCGATATTGATAACACCCATCTCGCGTCTCTCCAAAAAATATTCTGCCCGCAGTTCATCCCCTGCCGTCAGAGCAATTTTTTCTTTTACAGGCATTACGCCTCCGGTAATGATTCGGTCAATGTGGCTGTACACCAGTTTCACTTCATCTGCAAAGAAAAGCTGCGGAATCAGAAATTCCTCTCTCAGCCTTTGTGTTGTGTAATGTTTTACATCTTTTGGGGATGCTGCTGTCCTTAATTCCATGATGAAATCCTTCCTTTCTTATAATCTTATCAATTAGAACTAGATATAGAGTAACATAGATGAAAAGCGATTTCTTGTGATATCTTCTTGAAAATGTTGCAAATCTTCTACAAAAGTTTTAGCGTTTTAGATGTACTGTACAAGGATGGATCAATATATAAAGAATAGAATGTTATTTGGAGAAGAACTGTACACAATAGTAAGGGAGATGAACAATAAGAAATTAAGAGTGAACTTATAATGTAAAATAAACTTTATATTAATGCATAAATAATAAAGTTTGTAAAATTCATTTTACAAACTTGCCAAAATATAGAATAAATGATAAAATGGTTTTACAAAAAATGCGGAGGCGAGAATATGATTGAACGAAGAGAGTATTTAGAAGACTTAATGCATTTTAAAGAAAAAAGGGTCATAAAAGTGGTGGCCGGGATTCGCCGATGTGGAAAATCGACGCTGTTTGAACTGTACCAGAAAGAATTGAAAAAAAGTGGGATAGCAAAAGAGCAGATTACAGCTATTAATCTGGAAGAAAGTGAGTTCCGTAATTTAAAGGACCCAGAGCAGTTATTTGATTTTGTGGATGAAAAACTTGTTCCGGATGCTATGAACTATGTGTTTCTCGACGAGGTTCAACAGATACCGGATTTCCAGAGGGCGGTAGACTGGTTGTATGTAAAGAAGAATGTAGATTTATATATCACAGGCTCCAATGCATTTTTGTTGTCCGGGGAATTGGCAACCCTGCTGTCAGGCAGGTATGTTGAGATTAAGATGCTGCCGTTGTCGTTTAAGGAGTACGTTTCCGCATTTCCGGAAAACTCGAATACATCAATGCTTTATAGCAGTTATTTGTTGAACAGCTCATTTCCGGGAACCTTAGAGTTTACCAGAAAAAAGGATATCAGGACGTATCTGGAAGGGATTTATAATACAATTCTGATGAAGGATATCGTGACGAGAAAGAAGATTTCTGACCCGGCAATGTTGGAAAATGTCATAGAGTTTATATTTGACAATATTGGGAATTTATGTTCCACTACGAAGATTGCAAATGCCATGACATCTGCAGGAAAGAAGATTAGTGTACCCACGGTGGAAAGCTATCTTAGTGCGCTGGCGGACAGCTTTATCGTATATAAAGCCCAGCGGTATGATGTGAAAGGGAAGCAGTATTTGTCTACCGGGGCAAAGTATTATGTGGCCGATATCGGGCTGCGCTATTATCTGTTGGGGACAAAACAGACAGATATGGGACATATTCTGGAAAATATTGTGTATCTGGAGCTGCTGCGCAGGGGATACGAGGTATATGTCGGCAAGGTCGGGGATGCAGAGGTAGATTTCGTTGCCATCAATGAGGAAGGGGAAGAATATTACCAGGTGTCACAGACGGTTATGGATGAAAATACGTTAAAGAGGGAACTGGCGCCGTTGGAATCTATTCACGACCACAACCCGAAATATCTCCTGACAATGGATTTTATGCCGTTGACATCTTATAACGGGATTAAGCAGATGAATGTGTTGGAGTGGCTGTTAAAATAAAAGTTTGTCCCCGCCTCGCGGCGGGGATTTATAAATCTTATCTGCATCTTAGCCGGGAAAATGGTATGATAAAATAGGGTATTTATTTATGAGAAATTGAAGCTAAGATGGCGGAAATCACTTTCAACGTAAGTGGTTACAAGGGGGAAAGATATGAAGTGGAAAGCGCATGGCTGCGATATTTTAAAAATGGTCATTATTCTAGCGGGAGCATTGGGAATCAGCCTTTTTATACAGATTTGGTTTAATACGCAGTTTTTAATTCCGATGATACTTGCACTGGCAGTGATTTTGGTTTCGCTGTTCACACAAGGGTATGTGTATGGGATTATCTCTTCATTATGCAATGTGCTGAGTTTGAATTATGCATTTACATTTCCCTATTTTCATTTTAATTTCAGCATTCCTGAAAATATGTTTTCAGCAGTCTTAATGCTAAGTCTGACGTTGATCACCAGTACGCTTACCGTAAAACTGAGAGAGCAGGAGAAGGAGAGAACAGAGATTGAGAAAGAGAGGATTCGGGCAAACCTGCTGCGGGCCGTATCTCATGACCTGCGGACGCCATTGACTACAATATATGGTTCCAGTTCTGCGCTGATTGAGGATTATGAAAAATTAACAAAAGAGCAGCACAAGGAGTTGTTAGAAGGAATCCGGGAAGATGCACAGTGGCTGATTAATATGGTTGAGAACTTATTGTCCATTACCCGGATTGGCGGGACGGATGTGAATCTGATAAAAACCTCTGTAGTGTTGGAGGAACTGGTGGATAGTGTTCTCGTTAAATTCCGGAAACGGTTTCCTGAGTATCCGATAGATGTAAGCTTTCCTGAAGAATTTGTATATATTTTGGTTGACCCAGTATTGATTCAGCAGGTGCTCGTAAATCTTTTAGAAAATGCAGTATTTCATGCAAAAGGAATGACCCGGCTTTCCTTAAAGGTTTATAAACAGAAAGAGCAGGTTGTGTTTGAGGTGGCAGATAACGGCGCAGGGATTGCACCTGAACTTCTGGACCATATTTTCACAGGCTATTATGAAAAGCAAGATGTGCCTGTTGACAATCAGAAAAAGAGCATGGGAATCGGCCTGTCAGTGTGCGCTACGATTATTAAGGCGCACGGCGGTGAGATTGGTGCGAAAAATCTTCCGGAAGGAGGCGCTTTATTTCGTTTTTTCATTCCGGAGGATACCCCGGATGATGAATAATAAGAATTGTTAAACCTAGGGATTAGAAATAAATGGTATTTGATTATCTTTAGAGAGCGGAGAAGAAATATATGAGTGGTAATAAATATAAGATTTTAATTATTGAAGACGAGGAAAATATTCGTAATTTTATAAAAACAGTATTATGTGCTCATGGATATCAGGTTCTGTGTGCGGAGAAAGGGACGGCTGGCAGGATGCTTTTTGAATCTCACGGTCCGGATTTGGTCATCCTTGATCTGGGCCTGCCGGATATGGATGGAATCCAGTTTATAAAAGAAGCCAGGGTAAAATCATCAGTTCCGATTCTTGTGCTGTCCGCGCGTTCCAATGAAAGAGATAAGGTGGAGGCATTGGACCTGGGAGCCAATGATTATGTGACGAAACCTTTTGGTACTGCTGAGCTGGAGGCACGGATACGAAGCGCTTTGCGTAACAGTAACCAGTACAGAGAACAAAGCGGCAGCCTTCAAGGAAAATTCAGCAGAGGGAAGATGGAGATTGATTATGATGCAAGAAGGATATTTGTGGAGGAGCGGGAAGTGAAGCTCACCCAGACAGAATATAATATTGTAGCCTATCTGTCCAAACAAGCGGGAAAGGTAATGACCTATGCAGAGATTATACAGGAAATCTGGGGGTGGAACGGCCCGGGAAGCATCAAAAAGCTGCAGGTAAATATGGCAAATATCCGGAAAAAAATCGGGGAACGCCCAGGGGATGCAAGATTCATACACAATGAATTGGGAGTTGGGTATCGTTTGAGTGTGGAGGATGAGGGGTATTATTAGAAGAGACGTAAATTTGATAGAGATTGATTAAATAAAGGAGTAAATAGGAGAAGAACAATCATTCACTTAAGAAGAGCCCGTGCGGAATGCCGGGCTATTTTCATCTCTGCAAAAACTATAATTGACAACCACACACTACTGTGGTAGTATAAATAAAACTACTGCAGTAGTGCGAAAGGAGATGACGAAATGGATATCAAATTATTTGATTCGGAGCTGAAAGTGATGGACGTGCTATGGCGTGAGGGCGATTCCACGGCGAAATACATTTCCAATGTATTAAAAGAAGAAGTGGGTTGGAATATGAATACGACCTACACTCTGATTAAGCGGTGTATAAAAAAGGGGGCGATTGAACGCTCTGAGCCAAATTTCATGTGCCACGCTCTGATACTAAAAGAGGAGGTTCAGGAGGCAGAAACTAATGAGTTGATTAACAAGGTTTATGACGGCTCGGCGGATAAGTTGTTTGCAGCGCTTTTGGGAAGGAAAAAGCTTTCCCCGGAGCAGATATCGCAATTAAAGCAGATTGTGGGAGAATTGGAATGAGGTGATGAGTGTGAGTTTGATGGAAATGAGTTTTTCCGGTGCAATACTGGTTCTGGTTATTTTGGCAGTCCGTGTTGTCTTAAAAAACCGATTGCCCAAAATCACTTTTACAGCCCTATGGATACTTGTCCTGTTTCGTCTGCTGGTTCCATTTTCCATACCATTTTCGTGGAGTGTATATGCGTTTCTTCCAGATGTGGACGTGGTCATAGAGCAGGTGCAGCATTTTGCGCAGGGTGTTTATGAGAACATCGTATACGGAGAGGCAGGTTATGAGAGGTATACAGGTGAGGGAGATGAGGAGGATTTTTCAGAGACATCTCTGCGGCAAATGGATAATGCGGTACGCAGTACAGGAGAAGCAGGATTGGCATGGAAGCAGGAATCAGCACTGAATCAAAGCCAGGTGACAGAGCAGAATCCGGATGCATCAGTATCTACTGGAATAGCAATGCCAACGAATTCTTATCCTTCTATTTGGAATATCATCTGGGCAGCAGGCGTCCTGCTCTGCACGGCATGTTTTACTTGGATTTACCTTAGATGCTACCGGGAATTCCAAATGTCATTACCAATAAACAATGGTATGCTGGGAAATTGGTATAGAACACACCCTTTGAAAAGAAAGCTGTCCGTGCGCCAATCAGATCAGATTGACTCTCCGCTTTCCTATGGAATATGGCATCCGGTCATCTTGCTGCCAAAGTCCACAAAGTGGGAAGACGGATTTCAGCTCCGCTATGTCCTGGAACATGAATATGTGCATATCCAGCATTTTGATGCAGCGCTCAAGCTTTTGATGGCGGCGGCTGTGTGTATACACTGGTTTAACCCGATGGTATGGCTGATGTATATTTTCTTCAATCGAGACCTGGAGTTATACTGTGATGAAACAGTCATCCGCAGATTTGGGGAAGAGGAAAAATCTGCATATGCTATGACATTGATTGAGATGGAGGAAGAAAAAAGCGGATTGGTTTTGCTTGGGAACAATTTCAGCAAGAATGCGATTGAAGAAAGGATTCGTGCGATTATGAAGATAAAAAGGACGACATTGTTGGATTTGGGGATGGCAGTGATTCTGATATGTGGAATTTCTGTGCTCTTTGCAACATCTTGTAAGGCTTATGGAGACACGAAGGAGACCAGTGAGGCAGAGAAAAGCAGTGCAGCAAGTGTACAAGCGTACATAACTGCCAAAGAGAATGCAAGTGAAAACGCAGATATCAGTATATCAGTGAAGGAGGTTTCAACTAGAAGTACAGTAGTGTATACTGAGGAAGAAATTAAGAAACTTAAGACAGAACTCCGAAAAAGAGAGAAAGAACTTGATGAGCTTATTCAGGCAAAAGAGGCACAGCTTTCTGCATATGATGATACCTCAAGTGTTGTTCAGGAAATCGAGCAGTTGAAAGAGGAACGGGTAAGCCTGCGGGATGTAGAAGATGATTTGGAATGGTATGATTTTGTGGAAGAGCACTATAAAGAATATGGAGTTCATTATGATCTTCCTGAGAATCGGCTATACTGCGTTAATACTCCAATCCGGTATTTCTATGATGAGAAGAATGGCGGAGTCCTCTGGGCAGACAATGAAGGACAGGAGGTATTAGAAGTTATTTATGATAGGAAAGGAAATATCCTAAGTTTATCAGGGGGACCGGCTGAGTCTGACGAGGAAGTAGATGTGTTTTTCACTGATGAAGCAGCAGAAGCGGTCCAAGAAACAAGCGAAGCAGTAAAGAGCAGAGCTGGGGAAGCAACAGAAGTAACTGCAAGTATAGAAGAAGCGAGGGAAGAATCCAGAGATATCAATATTGCTTATGCCATTGCAAACAGTAAGGAATTCATGGAATATAAAAAGTTCGGTATTTCCTATGATAAAAAAACAGGTTACTTGATGTATGATGGTAAGACGATAGGTTACTTTATGGATGAAACCAAGCCGGGAGTTTACACAAGATTTGTAGATGCGACAGGCGAATCAGGTATTACGGTGGTGCGCGATTCAGGAAAGATTGTTCGTATTGTGTCATTTCCGTTTGATGAAATAACATCTACTGCAGAGACCAGTGAGGCTGCGTATGAGTCTGGGGATGAGGTGGAAAGCAGTGTTCCGGAGGAATATGCAAAATTTGGCATGACATCGGACAAAAAGACGAATTCGTGGATGTATCAGGGGAAAGGAGTCGCGGTCATTTATGACAAGGACAATTCGATTTATACCAATGACACGATTCCAGAAAGGAAAGCCATATATATTGAGGTAAAAAGGGACAAAAAGGGCCGTGTTACCGAACTTCATGAGGTGACAAAGAAGGAAATACAAAAGTTGTTAGATGAGGATTGAAACGAAAATTGAAAATAGAAAAGATTGATATTCTCTTTTTGGATGGTTATACTGAAATGGAATAGTATAGAATTGTTAAGCGAGTGGCGCGGGAGAGTAAGACTATGAAAATTTCAGTGAATATTGCCAGGACAATCGTCAGAGAAATCAGCAATACGATTCACCAGAATGTCAATCTGATGGACGATTCAGGATGTATTATAGCAAGTACGAATCCGGCAAGAGTAGGAACCTTTCATGTGGGGGCACAGAAGATTATTGAGGAACAGTTAGAGTATTTGACGATTAATACCGATGAGGAATATGAAGGGGCTAAGTTAGGGATCAACATGCCAATCTATTTTGGAGGGGAAATTGTCGGTGTGTTGGGAATCAGTGGGGAGTGGAACCAGATAAAACCGTATATTGATTTGATTCGCAAGACTTCCGAAACGCTTCTGATGAATTTCTATTTGCAGAAGAGAGAGGATGAGGTCCAGAAGGAACAGAAGCAATATATGTATAATCTATTGTCTGAAAATGTGGAGCGGCTTCCAAAAGATTTTATCACTATGGGAAAACTCGTAGGGATTGACTTGTCAGTTGCACGCCGATGTGTATGTATTTCGCTTAAGCAGGACAGTGGGGATTGTGGAGGTGAGAAGCCGCAAGTGTATCTCGATCAGATGGAGCAGATTCTAAATCAACTGTGGGGCTACTCCGAGCAGAGTCTTTTTTACCGAGAAATGAATCAGCTTACGATTTTCATGCCGGTTGACAAAAAGAAAATGATAGAAAGACTGATAGAACAGTTAGCAGAGAGAGTGAAGCTTCCGGACGGTATGTATTTGAAAGCCGGGGTGGATGAGCAGGCATTTGCAGGGATGGAGCTGCGCCAGGGCAAGAATCGGGCGCAGAAAAGCTTGAATTCGGCAATGGCCAGCTCGAAAAGGAATGTGGTTTACTATCATGAGCTGACGTTTGGAGTGTTCGTAAGCGAGATAACGGATGAAAGCAAACGGGAATATGTGGAGAAGATTTTTTCAGGAGTGGAGAAGTCAGAGATACCGCATTGGATGGAGCTGCTGGAAACATTTTACTCTTGTGAGGGTTCGATTACACGTACTGCGGAGAAAATGTTTATTCATAAGAACACGCTTCAATACCAATTAAAAAAATTGATGTCGATTACAGGATATGATCCACGCAGCATTTCCAATGCCGCAATCTATCAAAATGCATTGTGGTTTTGGAAGGAACTAAAGTGAGTCTGTTCGGATGTAGGAAAACCAGTTTTCAGATATGTTATGCGTAACAATCTAAAGACTGGTTTTTTGTTGTGCAAAATAACGACATTTCTGGTATGTGCTGATATAATTTGTGCAATACAAACAAAAGCTGACACGGAAAGTGAAAACAGCGAGCAAATCATCCGTTTCTCAGATGGGCGGCAGGCAGCCAATCTGTAAAGCGGATCGGTTACAAATAGGAGAGGAGGAATGAGAATGGAACTGTATTCATGTGATACTATGGTTGCACTTGGGAACAGCACAAAAAGTGGAAATGTTATTTTTGCTAAAAACAGCGACCGGCCGGTAACGGAGGCGCAGCCCCTTGTTGTAATCCCGGCACAAGAGCATAGAGAGGGAGAAATGGTACGGTGTACGTATATAGAAATTCCGCAGGTACCGCATACGTACAGAGTAATTGGTTCAAAACCATACTGGATTTGGGGATTTGAGCATGGAATGAACGAACACAACGTTGCCATAGGAAATGAAGCTGTCTGGGCAAGGGAGCCGGAGGAGCAGGAAGATGGGCTTCTGGGAATGGATTTGCTGCGTCTGGGCCTGGAGCGTGGAAAGACAGCATATGAAGCTTTGCATGTGATTACGGAATTGTTGGAAACTTATGGACAGGGCGGAAATGCTGCGGTTGGAATGGAACACCGTTACCATAATGCTTTTTTGATCGCAGATTTAGAAGAAGCCTGGATTCTGGATACCTGTGGACGGCGGTGGGTGGCAAGAAGGGTCAAAGATGTGGCAGGGATTTCCAATTGTTATAGTACAGAGGAACAGTGGGATGAGGATAGCGGGGATGTGAAGGAATATGCTTATGCAAAAGGATGGATTTCCAGAGAGGTTCCTTTTAACTTTGCAAAAGCATACAGTGCCATGTCACTAAAACACAGAGCGGCACATCCTAGATATATGAGGTTAAACAAACTGCTGCGGGAGAATGCGGGAAGTATCACACTGGAAACGATTCGGGGCATTCAGCGGGACCATTTTGAGGGAGAAATTCTGGAACCCAGGTGGAGTCCGGCAGATGGACTACATGTTTCCATCTGTATGCATGCTATGCTGGAAACAGCCAGCAAAACAGCGGCAGCGTCTCAGGTAGAGCTTGTGCGGGAGGGAACTCCAATCTGGTGGAATGCATTTGCAGTGCCGTGTATGTCTGTGTTCGCTCCGTACACCGTGAACTCCACACTTCCGCCTGAAATCAGCAACGCAGGAGCGAAGTATTCAAAAGAAAGTGCATGGTGGCAGTTTGAAAGGTTACAGTATGCCATTGAAAAGGACTACTGCCGGTATATGAGCTGGTGGCGCAAAGAGGCAGACGAGTTGGAACGACTGTTTTGGAAACAGGTGGAGGACAAAGGGAGTCCTACGGACATTCAGATTGCAGAAAATACAGAGCAGATGCTGCAGGCAGTTCAATGTGCATATGAAAGGATTGTCGGAGACGAAGAGGCGTCAGAGCAGCCTCAGCATCTTGAAATGAATGAAATAGCAAAGAAACGCGCCGGAATTGTCATGTAAGGTATCGGATGAAGAAGATGCGGACAAGCAATCACTTGAGTTGCAAGCGGTTACACACAAAATACAAGGAGGTAAATAATATGATTAGTATGGATGCATTAGCCTGGACCGGGTTATTTATTATTGTAGGTGTTGTTTTACGTGCGAAGGTTCCTTTTTTGAAAAATAATCTTGTACCAGCCAGCGTCATTGGCGGTGTGCTTGGATTTATCATTATGAATACCGGGCTCATCACAGACGCGGCGGCGGGAGACTTCGGAAGTATTGCAGGTATTTTATGGTCATTTTCTTTTGCAAATATGGGATTAACTCTGGCAGTACCAAAACAGGGCAATGATACAAAACGAACCCTCAAAGAGCGGATGGCAGACAGCCAGTTTTCCGGAATCTGTGGAATGGGCTTCTTCTGGGTCGTGCCCTATGCCCTTACCGGACTGTTGGGCTATGGAGTGTTGAAAGCAGTCGGCGGATTTTTTGATATGGAACCGGTATATGGGCTTCAGGTTCCGTTTGCCTTTGCACAGGGCCCAGGACAGAGTGTAACTTATGGTGGAATGATGGAAGCAAATGGAGTGGTAAACGCGGTACAGGTTGGTGTGACATTTGCGGCAGCAGGCTTCCTGGTAGCATTTATGATTGGAGTTCCATGGGTAAAGAAAGGAATCGAAAAGGGACTTGCACCTTATGCTGGTACAATGAGCGGCGGCATGATGACTGGAATTTTTGAACCGGAAGAACAGCAGTATTATGGAAAAGAAACAACACATCCGGGAAATGTAGATACATTGGCTTTCCATTTTTCACTGGTAGGGATTGCATGGGTGTGTGGCAATATTATCTGTAGGCTGCTTGGGGCATTGCCGGGTTTTGCCGGAGAAATGCTTTCCGGATTCCTTTATCTGTATGCAATGCTGGCAGCATATGCGATACGCTGGATTATCGGAAAATTAGGATGCAGCAAGTATCTGGACAGAGGAACACAGATCCGTATCTCAGGTTTTTGTATTGATATGATGGTAACTTCTGCGTTTATGGCAATTTCATTGGAAATTATTGGAAGTTGGATTGTTCCGATTCTTCTGGTAGTACTGGTAGGTACATTATTTACTTATATCACAACAAGATATTTTGGTGAGAGATTTGGCGGAAAGCATGGATTTGAAAGGTCTGTGGCAATTTGGGGAACTCTGACAGGAACGAATGCAACCGGACAGGCTTTGTGCCGTATGGTAGACCCAGACCGTAAAACGTCTGTGTTAGAAGAGATGGGGCCGATCAATGCAGTGAACGTTCCGGCATGTTATGTGGTAATGCCTATGATTATTGCATTTTCAGCAGGAGAAGTTTCCTTCGGGGTACTGACTGCGGCGCTGGTCGGAACGGCTGCCGTATTCCTCATCGGAATGTTGATTACAAGGACGTGGGGAAAGAAAACGTATGATTACAGAAAAGGCGAGCTTTATTATACAGTAGACAATAAGGAATAGGAAGAGCCATGCATAAAATAGTGATTATTCCGGATTCTTTTAAAGGAACAATTTCCAGCAGTGAAGCGGGAAAGATTATTCAGGAGGAAGCGAAAGCCTGTTGGCCACAGGCGGAGGTCATCCGTGCGGAGGTGGCGGACGGCGGGGAAGGAAGTGTGGATGCATTCCTTTCCGTGCTTCCCGGAGAGAAAATATATATGGAAGCAACCGGTCCATATGGAGAAAAGATTCATACATACTATGGGCTGTTTGGAAAAACCGCCGTTGTCGAGATGGCAGCGGCGGCAGGTCTTCCGTTAGTAGGGGAAAATCTTTCGGCTGGAAAGACCACCACATTTGGGGTGGGGGAATTGATTTTGGATGCTTTGGACCATGGAGTGGAAAAGATTATACTATGTTTAGGCGGAAGTGCGACCAATGATGGAGGTGCAGGCGCGGTATCGGCTTTAGGCGTTCGTTTTCTGAATGACAAAGGACATTGTTTTGTGCCGGTTGGAGATACGCTATATCAGATTGCGGAGATTGATATGTCAGGGAGGGACCCCAGGATTGCTGAGGTAGAAATTATTGCAATGTGTGACGTGAATAATCCATTATGTGGTGAAAATGGTGCATCAGCAGTATACGGGCCGCAAAAGGGTGCCACAGAACAGGATATTTATTATCTGGAAAAGGGGATGCGGCATCTGGCCGGACTGGTAGAGAGGTCTCTGGGCAAAGATATCCTGCATTTGGAAGGAGGCGGCGCGGCCGGAGGAATGGGAGCCGGTGTAGTCGCCTTCCTGGAAGCAGAACTGAAAAGTGGGATTGAGGTGATTTTGGATACCATACAATTTGAACAAATGCTGGAAAATTGTTCTATGGTGATTACAGGCGAGGGGAAAATTGATGGGCAGAGCATGAAGGGCAAGGTTGTATCCGGCATTGCAAAAAGGACGGCTCGTCATGGAATACCACTGCTCGCAATTGTAGGTTCGATAGGGGATGATGTAGATGAAATCTATGAAACAGGCGTCAGCGCAGTGTTTAGCATTATTCCACAGCCTATGACGTTTGAGCAGATCAAGCAGCGTACACATTCTGACCTTAGAAAAACGGCACGTTCCATTTTCCGATTTGCGGAAATTGCGAAAAGCCTATAGTAGAAGCGGAGGACGACCTATGGCAGAATGGATATTTGTGCTGATTGTGTTTCTTGCAAATGTAGTGGAAGGAATTACCGGATTTGCGGGGACCATGCTGGCAATGCCAGCCGCAATGCTTTTGATTGGTGTAGATAAGGCAAAAATTATTTTGAATATAGTTGCCATTCTTGTAAGCTCTAATATTGCAGTGCGGAACTACCGGGATATGGATAGAAAACAGGCGGGGAAACTCATAGTTCTTATGGTAGTAGGAATGGCAGCGGGGTTGCAGCTATACCATATGCTGCCTGCACGACTGCTGATGTATGTGTACGGCGTGCTGATCATTCTGGTGGCACTTCGCGGCCTTTTAAAGAAAGAGGAAAGAGCGCTTCCTCAGGGAGCGTTGATTTGTATCGTTCTTCTGGCAGGAATCGTTCATGGAATGTTTTTATCCGGAGGTTCTCTTTTGGTAATCTATGCTGTTGCAGTATTAAAGGACAAGTCTGTAATACGTGCAACGCTTGCTCCGGTCTGGATTGTATTGAATGGGATTATGCTGGTTCAGCAGATTGCGGCGGGAGAGGTCACAGTAGATATATTGCGGCTGACAGGTGCATGTGTGGTTCCGGTGATATTGGCATTGCTCTTAGGACAGATTTTGCATAAAAAGATGAAACAGGAATTTTTTGTAAAACTTACTTATGTATTATTAATTGTATCAGGGTGTATGCTTTTGGTATAAAGAAGTGATATACAGGGGCGCACTCCTTTAATAAGATAGGGACTGGTAAATAAGAACTGTGGATTTACGGCGCAGTTCTTATTTGCTGTTTAAATACCATAGACTGATGATTTGACGGGAGGGATAAAATTAGGTATAATACGCAGAACAGAAAAAATTACGACTTAGGGGGAACATGATACTATGAAACCAGAGAAAAGCTGCGGATTAAACCGGGACGTCATCAAGTATATTGCTATGTTTACAATGCTGCTGAACCACATTTCTCATGTGTTCTTAGAGACGGGAACATTTCTGGCAGTGTTGTTTGAATATGTGGGCTATTTTACAGCGCCTGTGATGTGCTGGTTCTTAGTAGAGGGATATCAGTATACTCACTCGAAAAAGAACTATGCAGCCCGATTGTTTTTATTTGCATGTTTATCTGAAATCCCATTCTGCATGGCATTTTCGTATGGACCTCAGATTTCTTTCGTGGGACTAAATATGTTGTTCACACTGTTCTTCTGTTTTTTGATCCTGGTGGCAGGGGAAAAAATCAAGAATCGGTTCCTGCGGATAATTGTTCAGGTATTGCTGGTACTGGTTACGGTGATATGCGATTGGCCGGTTATGGCGGCAGTTTATACGATTATGTTTTCTCACACATATCAATCAAAGAGAAAGGCAGCGGTTTCTTTTGGAGCGGCAACATTGATTTTTGCACTATTTATGTATGGCAATAATAGCTTTTTGTATTACGGAACTGAATTGATTGTGCAAACGGTTTGCAGTTGTTTGGGCGTAGTCGCAGCAGGAGTTACGGTACTGTGCTTTTATAATGGAAAACGTGCGGAACATGGGAGGACATTTTCCAAATGGTTCTTTTATCTGTTTTACCCGGGGCATCTGTTGATTTTAGGATTGATGAAGATGTACATGGGGCTGTAATACTGAGGGATTGAAAGAAAATAGCAGCAAGGTTTAATATTTGTATGGGCAGGGAGGTGGTCCCATTGGAGGACTGTCAGAGAATCCGTATGCTGCAATGCCCGGAGTATCCGGTGGATGTAGTGATTGATACGGATACATATAATGAAGTGGATGATCAGTTTGCGCTGGCATATCTGCTGAAAAACACAGATAAACTTCGATTGCAGGCTGTTTATGCGGCTCCTTTTTTGAATGAAAAGGCCAGGTCCCCCAAGGAGGGGATGGAGAAAAGCTGCCAGGAGATTCTAAAGATACTCGATTTGGCAGATGCCGGACAGTATCGGGAAGCTGTATTCAAGGGGGCGGAGCATTTCTTAGAAAATGAAACCACTCCTGTGGAGTCTTCAGCCTCTAAGGATTTGATTGAGCGGGCACTGTCTCATTCACAGGAGAATCCATTATATGTAATTGGAATTGCGGCGGCAACCAATATCGCATCTGCGATTTTGCTGGAACCGGCAATCAAGGAGCGGATGGTAGTTATCTGGCTGGGTGGAAGTGCGTTTCACTGTGAAGGGATGGAAGAGTTTAATCTGATGGAAGACCTCAGCGCGGCAAGGGTTTTGTTTGACAGCGGAGTGCCGCTTGTGCAGCTGCCTTGCTGGGGGGTGGTTGAAAGTTTTTCACTCAGCAGGCCGGAGATGGAAGCTTATTTATTAGGAAAAAATAAGCTGGCCGATTATCTGGCAAGATATGCAATTGAGGACGTGGAGAGTTGGGCAGCAGGCACCGCATGGGCAAAGGTTATCTGGGATGTGACAGCGGTTGCATGGCTATTGAATAAGAAGCAGCATTTTATGAATGATCGGATTGTATCTTGTCCGGAGATTATCAATGCTTCTGAGTATCAATTTACAAAAAAGAGACATTCTATGAAATATGTATACCGTATTGATAGAGATATATTGATGACAGATATGATTGAAAAATTGACACAAAAAGGAGGAGAGCAAATATGGGAAAAGCAGCATTAGTATTTCAGACGGATTTTGGTATGCAGGACGGGGCGGTGAGCGCCATGTATGGGGTTGCATATGGAGTTTCGCCTGAGCTTCAGATTTATGATCTGACACATGGCATTGAACCTTATAACACATGGGAGGCAAGCTACCGTCTGATTCAGACCGTGAGCTACTGGCCGGAAGGAACGGTATTTGTGTCCGTGGTGGACCCGGGGGTTGGTTCTACGAGAAGAAGTGTTGTTGTCAAGACAAAGACCGGGCAGTACGTGGTCACCCCGGATAATGGTACGTTGACATTCGTAAAGCGCAATCTTGGAATCGAGGCAGCCAGGAGCATTGATGAATCAGTGAACCGTCGTTCAGGCTCAGAGGAGTCCTATACATTCCACGGGCGGGATGTGTATGCATTTACAGGGGCAAGACTGGCATCCGGAGAAATTACATTTGAAGAGGTTGGACTGGAAGTGGACCCGGAGAGTGTATTAGAGCTTCCGACTATCCCGGCAAAAACTACGGAAGACGGCGGCGTGGAAGGTACGATTGACGTACTGGATGTACGATTTGGAAGCCTTTGGACCAATATTCCTATAGAGCTGTTCAAGACATTAGGTATTGATTTTGGGGAGCGTGTGGAAGTGATGATCAGCAATGATACCAGAACTCTGTACCGGAATACTATGGTGTACGCGCATTCCTTTGCAGATGTGTATGTAGGTGAGCCATTAGTTTATATGAACTCCCTGAACTGCATGGCAGTGGCAATCAATCAGGGAAGTTTCGCAAGGGCGTATAATGTGGGAACCGGAAATAGCTGGCACATTGCAATCAGAAAAGACAGGTAGTAATTTTACTGGACAGGCAGGGCAAAATCGAGTAAAATAATAGATGTGACAGATATCAAAGGCTATCAGAGAAGATATCGAAAAGGGAGAGTTCTCGGCAGAGAAGAGGAGGTTTTACACATGAAGAATTTTTCAGTCAAAACAATCGTAGCAATCGGAATCGGCGCAGCGTTATTCTTTGTTTTAAGCACTTATGTTGCGATTCCTACACCCATCCCGAATCTGAAGGTGAGCGTACATTATCCGGTGATCGCAGTGATGGCAATGCTGTTCGGTCCGGTGGCAGGATGTCTGATGGGATTAATCGGACATTTTCTGAGTGATTTGGCAAGCGGCTGGGGCGTTTGGTGGAGCTGGGTTGCAGGTTCTGCATTTTTCGGGCTGGCAATGGGCTTTATCGGTTATAAGATTGACCTGGCAAAGGGTGACTTTGGAATCAAAGGTGCTGTGATATTTAATGTGGTTCAGATTATTGCACATTTAATCGCATGGGGATTGATTGCACCGGCATTGGATATTTTAATCTACAGCGAGCCAGTGGAGAAGATTTTCCTTCAGGGAGCAGTCGGAAGCGTTGGAAATATCGTTTCTACAGCGATTGTAGGTACGATTCTGTGCTTTGCATATGCGGCTACAAGAGCAAAAAAGGGCTCATTGAAGATGGAAAAATAAGACGAAATATAAAGAAGGGTGGCTTTTTCTGCTGCCCTTTTTCCGCGTTTATGGAATGATAAGTTGTGACACTTAAGGAGGATGCAGCAGGTGAAAGAACCAATTATAAAATTCGAGGATTTTGGCTTTCAATACGATGCTCAGGCAGAGCCGACATTAAAAAATATCAATCTGGAGATTTATCCTGGTGAGAAAATTTTGATTGCGGGACCGTCAGGCTGTGGGAAATCTACATTGACCCATTGTATGAACGGGCTGATTCCGTTTGCCTATCCGGGGGAGTCTACGGGGAAGCTGACGATTGAAAATAAGGAAGCGAAGAAGCTGAGTATTTTTGAAATTTCCAAGATGGTTGGCACGGTTCTGCAGGATTTGGACGGACAGTTTATCGGACTGACTGTGGCGGAAGATATCGCATTTGCATTAGAAAATGCATGTGTGGGTCAGGATGACATGAAAAAGGAAGTCAAGAGGGTGGCCCAGAAGGTTGGAATCGCAGGCCATCTGGAGCATGCGCCGGATGCATTGTCAGGTGGGCAGAAACAGCGGGTTTCTATGGCAGGTGTTATGGTAAATGAAGTAGACATCCTTTTATTTGATGAACCCTTGGCGAACCTGGACCCGGCTACCGGAAAGAAAGCCATTGAGATTATAGACCAGATTCAGAAGGAGACCGGCGCCACGGTTATTATCATTGAACATCGTCTGGAGGATGTGCTCTGGCGAGATGTGGATAGGATCGTGCTGATGAAGGACGGGCGCATTGTCACGGATGCGCCTCCGGATGAACTGCTTTCCACAGACGTATTGTTGGAAAATGGAATACGTGAGCCTCTGTATCTGACTGCCTTGAAATATGCCGGCGTGGTGGTAAAACCAGAGAGTAAGCCTCAGAGTATCCGCAGCTTAAGCTTGTCAGAGGCGGATAAGTATCTTGTTCGGGAGTGGTTTCATGCAAGAAAGGCTCCGATTGAAAAGGAAAAGCAGAAGGTTCTTCTGAAGGCGGATAAGATTGATTTTACATATGAAAATGGCTTTCATGCATTGAAGAACATTGATATTGATATCCATGAGGGGGAACTTTTAGCAATTGTAGGTACCAATGGAGCGGGGAAATCTACATTTTCTAAGGTGGTGTGCGGATTTGAAAAGCAGCAGATTGGAACGTTGACCTTCCAAGGGGAGGATATGAAGGATTATAGCATCAAAGAGCGGGCCGACAGGATTGGATATGTGATGCAGAATCCCAACCAGATGATATCCAAGCCTCAGATTTTCGATGAGGTGGCATTCGGGCTGCGTCAGAGAAAAGTCCCTGAAAATGTTGTACAGGCAAAGGTGGAAGAAGTGCTGAAAATATGCGGTCTGTATCCTTTTAGAAAATGGCCGGTATCTGCATTGAGCTTTGGACAGAAGAAGAGAGTGACCATTGCCTCCATATTAGTTCTGGACCCGCAGATGATCATTCTGGATGAACCTACGGCGGGACAGGATTACAGGCATTACACGGAAATCATGGAATTTCTGCATGAGCTGCATGACAGAGGGATTACGGTTGTTATGATTACGCATGATATGCATTTGATGCTGGAGTATGCGCAGCGTGCGATTGTATTTTCAGGGGGAAAGGTGATTGCAAATGACACCTCGGCCAATATATTGACCAGTCCGGAGATTATTGAGCAGGCGAATCTGAAAGAAACTTCTCTTTACGATCTTGCGCTTTTGTGCGGGATTGAGGATGCAAATCTGTTCGTACAGCATTTTATAGACTATGAAAAGGAGGAGAAAAGAGGATGATTCAGTTATTTAATTATATAGACAGAGTTTCTCCGATTCACAGACTGACAGGGGCATCCAAGCTGGCATGTATGCTTTGTTGGGTGTTGGCAGCCATGGTGACCTTTGATACCCGGTATTTGATTGTGCTCACGGTTTTTGCAGTGGTTTTGTTCAGAGTGTCGAAGATTAAAGTAAGTGAAGTTAAGGTAATCTTGATTTTTTCGTTGGTGTTTTTGTTTATGAATAACCTGCTGATCTATCTGTTCTCACCGGAGCATGGTGTCAGTCTGTATGACTCAAAGACTGTGCTGCTTACAATCACATCAAGATACACCATTACCGCACAGCAATTGCTTTACCATGCAAATGTGGTTCTGAAATATACGGCAACGATTCCGGTGGTCATCCTTTTCGTTTCGACGACACAGCCGAGTGAGTTTGCCGCATCACTGAATAAAATCGGGGTGAGCTATAAGATTTCATATTCTGTGTCTCTGGCACTCCGTTATATTCCGGATGTGGTAGATGAATATCGTTCTATTTCATTGGCGCAGCAGGCAAGAGGCGTGGAATTGTCAGGAAAAGAAAATATTATCAAAAGGCTGAAAGGGGCGACAGCAATCCTGATGCCATTGATTCTGTCCAGTATGGACAGGATTGAAGTGGTTTCCAATGCAATGGAACTGCGCTGTTTTGGAAAGAATCCGAAACGGACTTGGTACAGGGAGCGGAAATTTACCCCATTGGATTATGGAACCATTGTGCTGGGCTTTGTGCTGATTGGTATTTCACTTGGACTGCAGGTATTGAATGGAGGACGATATTGGAATCCGTTTTAGAAAGAGCTGAATAGTGATAACAATACAAAAAACAGACACCGTAACAGGTGTCTGTTTTTTTGTAATATACCAAAGCCCAGAAAGAAGTGAAAAACTGGCTGTTTTTCCTAACTCATCACATTCTAAGGAGCCCTGTCATCTTATTGCCATCCTGTTCCATCTTCCGCTTCTGCAGCATCATGGATACACTCTGCAGTGTCTGCTGATGTTTCAGCTCCATAAGCGTCTTTGCGATATCGGTATCGCCCATCTGACTCTTTGATGCGGTCAGATTGATGGATGCATAATCATTATAATCAATAGCATATTCAAGCCGGTTAGACTGTGCGCCTAAAGAACTGCGTTGGCTGGTAACCTTTGTTAAAGCATCATCAATTGCCTGAAGGTCAAAATTGCCTTTCGTAACATCAAAATCCGCAATGCCAAGCGCTTTCGTCATGGAATCTACTGAATTATTCACCGTCAGAGAGCCGCCGCCTCCGCCAGGTACCAGTTCGATGCCATTAGTCCGGCTTCCATCCAACAACTTGGTGCCATTAAAATTCGTCTGCGAAGCAATCTGATCAATGCTGTTCTTCAGCTGATCAATCTCCTTCTGGATTTCAGCACGGTTCGTATCATTCAGGATGGAGCTGGAAGCCCGAAGCGCTAATTCACGCATCCTCTGTAAATGGTCTGTAACGCTGCCCAATGCTCCGTCGGAAGTTTTCAGCAGATTAACGCCGTCACCAAGATTCTTCGTTCCAGTGTTATAACCTGTAATCTGAGCCTCTTCCTTCTTGGTAATCGCTAATTCAGCAGCTCCGTCAGCCGCAGACATCAGTCTATTTCCACTTGCAATATGCCCATATAAATAAGGAGATGTGCTGCTAATTCCAGAAATACCACTCATGTCTCTTCCTCCTTCCAAAAAAACAAAATATTAAAAAGTCCTTATACATATACTATCGTACGAAACTTGAAAAAGTTTACTGTTTTTTTACAATTTATGGAAGAAATTTTACGTTTTTTTAAAAGATAGTGTACGTCTGGCTCAGATTTTTGTTATAATAGAGGTTACAAAAAGGAGGATACGGTATGATTTCTTTTGAAAATGATTACATTGCCGGCGCGCATCCGCAGATTTTAAAACGACTGATGGAAACAAACCTGGAACCACTTTCGGGTTATGGAGCAGACCCTTATTGCGAAAGTGCAGAGAAGAAAATCAGGGAGGCCTGCGGGTGTCCGGATGCAAAAGTGGTATTTTTGACTGGAGGTACGCAGACAAATGCAGCGGTCATTTCTTCGATGCTGAAGGATTACGAAGGAGTGATTGCGGCGAAGACGGGCCATGTCAGTGTTCATGAGGCCGGGGCAATCGAATATACAGGACACAAAGTGTTGGAAGTCCCTCAGGAAGAGGGGAAGATTGTGGCATCTGTCCTTAGAGATTATCTGACGGGTTTTTACGGGGATGAGAACCACGAGCACATGGTATTTCCGGGAATGGTTTACATTTCTCATCCAACGGAATATGGCACGCTCTATACAAAGGCAGAATTGGAGGAACTGGCCGATATCTGTCATTCTTATCAAATTCCGCTGTACCTGGATGGGGCCCGCCTTGGTTATGGGCTGATGAGCCGCCATGCGGAGCTGACATTACAGGATATTGCGAGATTGTGTGATGTGTTTTATATTGGCGGAACAAAGGTGGGAGCTCTGTGTGGAGAGGCTGTTGTTTTTACAAAACAAAATCAGCCGCCTCATTTTGTGAATTCCATAAAAAAGAGAGGCGCTCTTCTTGCCAAGGGGAGACTTTTGGGAATACAGTTCGATACGCTTTTTACGGACAATCTGTATTTTGAAATCAGCCGCCATGCGATTGAGATGGCGGAGGAATTGAAAAAGATCATACATAGTAAACAGATTCCGTTTTACTTGGAGTCTCCTACGAACCAGCAGTTTGTGATTTTGGAAAATGATAGAATCAAAGAGTTGAAAAAGAAAGTGATGTTCAGCTTTTGGGAACAATACAATGAAAATGCATCGGTGATTCGCTTCGTGACCAGCTGGTGTACGACGAAGGAAGATTTGGCGGCATTGCGGGAGATTTTGTAAGGATGAAAAAATAGAGAAAAAGATGAAAGAACTGCAGTACGGGAGGTAGAACTCCTGTACTGCAGTTTTTTCGACTGTAATTCGTTTATCCCGAAAGGCTGTCATCGGCAGCTGATTAGTTGCTTCCCTTTAATTCATCCAAAATCTGCTGTATCTCTTCCTTGCTACAAAGCCCGAAACTTACCATATTGCGCAGCGGCATGGAGATTGCCATTGCATCATTCATCTCGTCTGAAACGGCCACGTCTCCTGCAGGCTCGCTGTCATCTTCCTTTTCAGGGTTAGCGAATAATTGAACCATCATATTTTTCAGACGGATACCGTGCTTCTTGCTTCGTTCGTCTTTTAAAAGCTCTCCCAATGTCGTGTTCATGTGGAAGTTTAATGGAAGCGGACGGCTGCCTGTCATCTGAACCTGTGCAGCCAGACGAATATCTCTGGAGGAAGCACCGATTAGGAGCTCATAGGTTCCATTAGCAGCATACCAATCTTTGATTTCCGTATTATACCAAGCGAAACTGCGCTTGTCCAAGGTCATGGTGACAGTTTTTGTTTCGCCAGGTTCTAAAGCGACTTTTTGGAATCCTTTCAGCTCTTTGTCCGGCCGGCGACAGGCACCTGTCCTATCGCGGACATAAAGCTGTACAGTCTCTTTCCCGGCAATGTTTCCGGTATTCGTAACATCCACAGATACGGTCAATGTGTCAGAGTCGGTCATTTCTGTTTTGTCTGTGCTCAGATTGCTATAGGCAAATGTAGTATAAGAAAGTCCGTGTCCAAATGGGAATGCAACATTCATTTCTTTTGCGTCATAATAACGATATCCCACAAAAATCCCTTCTTGATAGAATGTCTTATCTCCATCTCCGAAATTCAGATGTGCCGGATTGTCGGCAAGCTTTACAGGCAGAGTTTCGGCAAGCTTTCCGGAAGGGTTCACTTTGCCAAATAGGATATTTGCTGCAGCGCTTCCGCCGGCTTGCCCGCCAAGGTATGCCTCCAATACGCCTTTTACTTCTGAGAGCCAAGGCATTTCTACAGGAGAGCCATTGTGCAGGACGATAACGGTATTGGGTTGCACCTGGAGAATTTCTTGAATCAGCTTGTTTTGGCAGTCCGGCAGTCTCATATGCTGCCTGTCATATCCTTCCGATTCAAAGCTGTCCGGTAGTCCGGCGAAGATAACTGCCTTATCTGCATTTGCCGCTTTTTCGATTGCTTCTTTTGCAAGTGTTTCATCGTATAAGTCGCGGTCAGACGGGAAACCTTCTGCGTAGTCTATATGACCGATTTGGGAAGCAGCGTCTAAGGCATTATCCACGCGGAAGCTGTTAATGTGGGAGCTGCCGCCGCCCTGGAAACGTGGAGTCTTAGCGAATCCGCCGATGAAAGCAATTTTTTCCTCTGTGTTAAGGGGGAGGATATCCTCATTCTTTAAAAGAACCATGGACTCTTCTGCGATATGCTGTGCCAGCAGATGGTCTTCCTCCATAGTAAATGGCAGCTCCTGACGGTTGTCGGTCCAGTGGAATACGATGCGCAGAATCCTTTCTACCGCAAGGTCAAGTACGGATTCATCCAATGTACCATTTTTGACTGCATTCACAATCTCCTCATCATTGACTCCGTTGGAGGAAGGCATTTCCAATTCCAATCCAGCCTTTAGGGCGGACACACGTTCATTGACCGCACCCCAGTCGGACATGACATATCCTTCAAATCCCCACTCATTCCTCAGGACTTCTGTGAGAAGCCATGGATGTTCAGAGGCATAGATGCCGTTTATTTGATTGTAAGAGCACATGACGGTCTGCGGCTGTGCTTTCTTAACAGCGGTTTCAAATGCAGGGAAATAGATTTCACGCAGAGTCCGCTCGTCAACCTCGGAGGAGTTGCTCATACGATTGAATTCCTGGTTGTTTGCCGCAAAATGTTTGATAGAAGTTCCTGCATTTTGTGACTGGACACCCTGGATAAATGCGGCTGCGGTTTCTCCGGCAAGGTATGGGTCCTCGGAATAGTACTCAAAATTTCTTCCGCAGAGTGGGGAACGCTTGATATTTACGGCTGGTCCAAGAACCACAGATACATCCGTAGCCTGGGCCTCTTTTCCGATTGCAACGCCGAATGTATGCATTAATTCCCTGTCAAAAGAGCAGGCGCTCAGGCAGGCAGGAGGGAAGCAGACCGCTTTGATACTTTCGTTAAGACCAAGATGGTCGGCCTTGTCATCCTGTTTGCGGAGTCCATGAGGGCCGTCGCTGACCATGACACTGGGGATTCCCAGGCGTTCAATGCCCTTGAGATGCCAGAAGTCAAGACCGGAGCACATACCAGCTTTTTCTTCCAGAGTCATCTGGCTGATGAGTGATTTTAAATCTCTGTCCATGAAATTTTACCTCTTTTCTATGTGTTCATTCTGTGGTTTTAGTATAACACGTTGTGAGGATAAGCTATATCAAAATACGGTTATTTATGGTAAAATCTTGTCATTATTTTTATAATATAAGTTGCTTTTGGGGAAATTTTATAAAATGTTTAACTAGTATTTGAGAGTGGCGCCGAGGGGATATCGGAAGAATGGAGTGGTTCTATAATTTGTCAAAAGAGGTTGAAAAAACGGGACGTTAATGATATGCTTATATCCAGTGAAAAGCACCTATGACAGGGTGGCAGCCTCCCGAGTGTTTAAAACCCGACTTGCCGGGAATACATAGGAAGGGAGGTGCGTAATATGACTGCTGCGGATATGATTTTGATATTTATAGGCATTATCAGCCTACAGATATCCTTTGGAGGTTTAGTCATTGCGTTTCTGACCTTTCTCGATTCGAGAAACAGTAAGAAGAAATAAAAAATGCCTATCCTGTCAGCCCACGGGATAGGCGGTGTCCGTAAGGACATAAAAACCACCGGGAGCATCCACCTATGGAGTGGGTGCTTTTCCTATATCTAATATAGCAGAGGCGATTAAAAAATTCAACCATTTTTTACGACTTCCACATTTTAACAAATAAAATATAAAAACATGTTTTGGAATTTGGTACTCATTTAGTAGATTATAAATTGCTTTAAGGATTTGGACGGAGGAAAACATCATGACTATTTACGATATCGCAGAACTTGCCGGCGTATCGGCAAGCACCGTATCCCGTGTGATCAATAATAAACCAGGGATGAAGGAATCTACACGAGAAAAAGTGAAAGCATTGTTAAAGGAACATAATTATACTCCGGATGAAAACGCCAGAGGACTGGTCAATAAAAACACAAAGTTGATCGGTATTATGCTGGCCGATATCAGAAATGCACATCACACAGATCTCACCTACGCGGTGGAAACATATTTGAGAGGGAAAGGGTATTGCGGTATTATCTTGAATGCCGGTTCCAGGACCGAGGAAATGGAAGAAGCCATCCGGATATTGGAGCAGCGCCGGGTGGAGGGGGTTATGATTGTAGGGTCCGTATTTCAGAATGATACGGTAGAAAATGGAATCAAAGAGCATTTCGCTAATATTCCGGTCGTGTTTGCCAATGGAAAATTTGATCTGCCAAATGTATATTGTGTATTGGTGGACGAGTGTGACGGCGTGGAGCACTGCGTAGACCTGTTAGTGCAAAAGCAAAAAGAGAATATTGCATTTATCGGTTCTCTGGATACCCCCAGCAGCCAGGAAAAACTCAAAGGTTTCAAACGTGCTATGGCGGGATATGGACATCAGGAGGAATCTTTGGTCATATTAGGCGGGGAGCCCACGAAAGAAGACGGTTATCAATTGACTCAAAAATTACTGAGAGAATATCCGGGAATACAGGGGGTGATATATTCTGAGGATTTAATTGCAGCCGGAGGCATGCGTGCTTTTTGGGATGCAAAGATAAAGATTCCTGACGAAATGGCTGTGATTGGAATCGACAATACGATTTATGGCGAGTTAAGCTGTCCACAGTTTACCTCATTGGACAATAAAATGACTGAAATGGCGTCTGAAGCGGCAAGAATCCTGATTGATGCTCTAGAAGGGCGGTCCAATCCGCGGAAGATTATGCTGCTCTCAGATATTGTGGAACGGGAAAGTACTTGAACTTTTCTATATCTGAAAAGACCTCTGTTAAATCGCAGAGGTCTTTTTGCGTCATAAGCTATTTATCTGTTTCATGAATGCATATCCGGAGCCGTAATTGCTCAAATAGGTTAATCGATTGCGTAAAATCGTAGCATTCTGGACCGTTTGATTAGTTTTCTAGAAGAAAAAGGTGGAAATAATTTAGTGATTATGCACAATTTTTGCTTGAAATTTATGTGAATAATGACGTTTAAAATAAGATTGATTTTCTGTGTGCTCTATGATATTATAATTCCAACAAACGCAATCGATTGCGTAATGAGCAATCGATATATAGAGCGATTGCAGAAATAATAATCAGGAGGAATTGAGAAATGAAACGTGTACCTTATGAGACAATGGTAAAAGAATTTAAAAGAGTATTGGTGAAAAAAGGATTCAGCGAAGAGAGAGGCGAGGCTGCTGCAGAAATCTTTGCACAGAACAGTCTGGCTGGAGTATATTCCCACGGATTAAATCGTTTCCCCAGAGTAGTCAGCTATCTTGAAAAAGGAGAGATTGACCCGGATATCGTGGCAACATGTGAACTTCAGCTTGGTGCGATGGAACGTTGGAATGGTCATAGAGGATTCGGACCGTTGAACGCAAAATTGGCAATGGACAGGGCTTGTGAGCTGGCAAAGCAATACGGCATCGGAATTGTAGCTCTGGGTAACAACAATCACTGGATGCGCGGCGGAAGCTATGGATTCCAGGCTGCTGACCAGGGGTGTATCGGAATCTGCTGGTCCAATACCATGCCAAATATGCCTGCATGGGGCGGCTTAGACAGAAAGATTGGAAATAATCCCTTAATCTTTGCGGTGCCGAGAAGTGATGGAAAACATGTAGTGATTGACTGTGCGGTTTCCCAATTCTCCTACGGAAAAATCGAGGATTGTAAATTAAAGGGAATCCAGCTTCCGGTTCCGGGGGGATATGATACGAAAGGAAATCTGACGACGGACCCGGCTGAAATTGAGAAAACCTGGCGCGTACTTCCTATGGGATATTGGAAAGGAAGCGGCATTTCCATCGCCCTGGATTTGATTGCAACAGTCCTGACGAACGGAAATTCTGTAAATAAAATCGGAACTTTCGGGGATGAAATCGGACTTTCCCAGGTTATGATTGCGATTGACCCTTCTAAGGCAAACAGCACAGAATTGACCGACGAGATTGTAAATGATATTGTTGCCGATGTGAAATCTTCTCAGCCAATTCAGGAAGGCGGTAATGTACTATATCCGGGAGAATGTGAAACGCTGACAATCCAGGAAAATATGGAACAGGGAATTCCGGTCATTGAAGAGGTGTGGGAATCTGTTCTGGCAATGTAGAAAAGAAAGGAAGGGAAAGATCATGAAAAGATTCTGCTGTATATGTCTGACGTTGCTGCTATTGTTAACTAGCTTGACCGGATGCGGTTCTTCCAATGATACGGACGATGGGAAACCAGAACCGGAGCTGAATATTATTCTGGCCCACAACCAGACCTCTTTAGAAAATCCTTATACAAAGGCTGCAATCCGTTTCAAAGAAGCATTAGAAGAGGTTTCTGGCGGAAGAGCAACGGCAACCCTTCATCACGGAACATTAGGAGAAAATGAATCCGAGTTGGTGGAAAAACTGGAACTTGGAGCCATCCACCTGACTGTGGCCTCCCCAGGATTCATGACTCTTCTTGGTGTAAATGAGATTGATATGTTCTCGCTTCTATATCTATTTGATAGTTTCGACCATTGGGAAGCCTGTGTAGACGGCGAGTTTGGAGAAGGAATGAGCGAACTGCTGACAGAAAAGATGGACAATCGTTTTAAAATTATGGGCTATTGGACCTGTTCTGTGCGGGATTATTATGGAAAGAAACCTGTCGTAGAGCCATCTGATTTAAAGGGGATGACAATCCGTACGCAGAGTACTCCGGTAGTGCAGGAATTTTGGAAAGACTGTCAGGCAATCCCAACCTCTGTTGCATGGGGCGAATTGTATCAGGCGCTCAGCCAGGGCGTTGTGGATTCTGCTGAAAATGACTACACCAGTTTTCGTTTAAAAGAGCATCATAAGACGAATAACGGAAAATATGTCAGCGAAACTCATCACGACTATACCACCCGTCTGTTCCTGACTACAGGACAGTTTTATGAGGCTTTGACAGAAGAACAAAGAGGATGGTTTGATGAGGCCTGCCGTATTGCCACGGAAGAAAACCGCCAGGTGACCTATGATATGTATGAGGAATCAAAGGCGCAGGTAGAGGCAGACGGAGCACAGATAACAGAGTTCGAAGATGTGGATATCGAAGCATTTAAGGAAATTGCAATTCCGATTCAGGATGAGTTTGCAGAAGAATATGGAATGAAAGACTACCTGGAAATGGTTCGTAAAGAAGGAGAGAAGAAATGAAGAAAGCATTAGGTTATCTGCAGAAAATTCAGATTGCAGTGGGCGGAGTCTTTTTGTGTATCTTTTTAGGAAGCGTTGTAATTCAGATGGCATGCCGGTATGTTGGAATCGCGGCAATCTGGACAGAGGACGTGTCTATGTACGCATTTATCTGGGCAGCCTTTATGGGAGCAGCGGCTATGGTCTATGAAAAACAGCATTTCGCATTTACATCTGTCAGTGATAAATTGACGAACGAAAAGATGAAAAAGATATTGGGGATTGTGATTGCAGTTATTATGTTGGTCGTATCTGTTCTGATGTTTTATTATGGATGCCGGGTAACAAAGCAGTTCTGGAACTACCGCTGGGTGAGTATTCCAGATTTCAAAAGAGGTCCTACCTGGTTGTGTATTCCGGTGTGTGGTGCAACCTCAACGCTGTATCTGATTGGACAGATTGTAGAAGATGTAAAAGAATTAGTGGGAGGAGGAAAGTGATATGCAGGCTTTGTTAATTGTACTTTTTGTAGTATTTGTCATCATTGGCGTACCGATTTCTTATGCGTTGGGTTTCGTATCTTTTGTAGGGATTGCGTCGCTTCCGATTATACCAAATAGTGTAGTATTTACAAAAATGTTTAATGGATTGAACAGTTTTACGCTGCTGGCCGTACCGTTATTCATTCTGGCAGCTAATCTTATGAATGAAGGCTCTATATCTGACCGTTTGATTGATGTTTGTAAATCTGCAGTCGGACATGTGAGAGGCGGCTTAGCTCATGCAAATATCCTGGTGTCCATGATTTTTGCCGGAATTTCCGGTTCCTCCCAGGCGGACACTGCCGGAGTTGGTAAAATCTTAATCCCGGCAATGGAGAAACAAGGTTATGATAAAGGGACAGCGGTCGGTGTTACAGCAGCCTCCTCCACACTGGGCTCTATTATTCCGCCGAGTATTACTATGGTTGTCTATGCCGGCATTGCCAATGTCGGAACAGGCGCATTATTTATGACAGGTTTGATTCCTGGAATCATGCTTGGATTAGCTATGATGCTTGTAGTTGTTTACTATTCTAAGAAAAAGAATTTTCCGAAAGGTGAAAAGGTGCCTACAAAAGAAGTGATGAAGCAAATCTGGCATTCACTTCCGGCTTTGCTGACCCCTATCATCTTGATCGGCGGTATTGTAACCGGACTGTTCACACCCACAGAATCCGCAGCGGTAGCCTGTGTATATGCTCTGCTCATTGGTGTCTTTTTCTACCATACCATTAAAATCAGCCGGATTCCGGCAATCCTGATTGAGACGATGAAACTGTCCTCGTTGTCCTTGTTTGCACTCGCTACAGCAAACGCTTTGGGTGAATTGCTGAGCTACTATCAATTGAATGAAAAAGTTCAGGGGATTTTTGTAGGAATGCCTGGCGGAAAAATTGTATTTCTCATCGTTGTTGTTTTATTTTTTATGTTTGTAGGAACTTTTATGGATGCGGTTCCGGCGATGATTCTGTTCGTGCCGATTATTCTGCCGTCCGCAACGGCCCTGGGAATCAGCCCTATTATCCTTGGCTTGATTGTTGTTGTGACATTGGCCCTGGGATTGGTTACACCGCCTTATGGACTGTGCCTTCTGTTGGCTGGTTCCATCAGCGGAATCAGTATTGAGGACTCATTTAAGGGAGTGCTGCCTTACTTTATGTCATCTATCGCAGTACTTGTGCTGATGATTTTGTTCTCGGATGTGTTCCTGGCAATTCCGGCGGCACTGTTTCCGAACCTTTTCTAAAGGAAACGCATTTGATAATAAATAGGGAGGAGTACGCGTATGTTAACAACCAGCCTGCAATTAGCAGATAAATATGATTACTTGTCAGAAAAATTTGCAAAAGTGTATCAATTCCTGAGGACAGAAAATCTTAGTGAACTTCCGGTGGGGATTACGGAAATTGATGGAAAAGAGATTTTTGCAAATGTACAGGAATATATCACAATGCCCTGGGAGGACTGTTCTTTTGAGGCGCATGACCAATATTTTGACATCCAGTACGTGGTTTTTGGAAGCGAAATGTTTGGCTATGCAAAACGGGAGCATCTGAAGGAAAAAGCTCCTTACGACAGCGAAAACGACCTGGTATTTTTTGAAGAGCCGGCAAGAAGCGGAAGAATCCTTCTTGAAGCGGGAGATTTTGCAGTCGTACCGCCGGAGGATGCACATAAACCGCGGTGTGCGGCGGGAAATTGCTGCAGAGTAAGGAAGATTGTGGTTAAAGTAAAATTATAGTTTTGTAACCGCCTATCTTGGATTGACAGGGTAGGCGGTTTTTACAGTGCGCCCGGCGGGCGTACGTTCTTATATTTTGTGTAAAACAAAAGATTGAAAAAATGAGACAATCTTATAGGCATCATCAGCCTGCAGATATCCTTTGGGAGTTTAGTCATTGCGTTTCTGACCTTTCTCGATTCGAGAAACAGTAGGAAGAAATAAAAAATGCCTATCCTGTCTGCCAACGGGATAGGCGGTGTCTATAAAGGCACATAAACCAAACTCGGGAGCATCCACCTATGGAGTGGGTGCTTTTCCTGTATCTAATATAACAGAAGAGGCAGGAAATTTCAACAAAATTATTTAAAATTTCCCTACTTTTCACACATCCCCCGCCGCGCAGCAACAACCTCCAGCATTTCGCCGAGCGCTTTCAGATTGGCGGATAAAAGCTCCAGTTCTTCTTCCGTAAGGCATTCGGACAGCTTGCAGGCAATGGTGGAAAGGAAATAAAGGTCAGAACATTGATTCATGTGAAAAATACCTTAGCAGCTTTTCTATATCATATGCAGTGATTGTGCGGAACGTCAATAGTATACGGGCAGGCATGGAGTGACTATCATGATGGCCAGACTCCGGGAATGCGGGCGTATACAGACCAGTATATGACAAACATTGGTGTCATATGAAAAATATTATCCCGGAATCCTGTAGTTGTGGTACTTTTTTTTGAAAAGGCGGGCCGAACGCCTGCCGGAATATCTAAGGAGGCAGCAGCCATGTATGCTCAGATTCAGAAGAAACCGAAAAGAAAACAAACGCCAAAAAGCTCTTCGTTCCCGATACAGCGGCAGCCAAAAGAATACTACATTAATGGGATCACACATCTTGTATATCCTGATGGCAGCGACTCGCTGTTTAATGGGAGAGAGGGCCCAGAACTCACTGACGGAACAAAGATTGTAATAGAGGATTCCGACCAGATATGGTCGAGAAGGGGGCCGAACCAGGAAATAGGGCCTTACCATGACCAGGATAAAAAAGGCGAGCGTCAATATATATGGTTCCATGTGCTCTCTGTAGGTGACACAGACTGTAGTGATTTGAGAGCATACGTCCGCCAGGACGCCCTTATAGGGGCACCGTATGCCGGAAGCAGCGTGCTTCCTTATGCCCCGTCTTTCGAGGCTACCTATCTTTTGCCGGGCCGCAATGCGTATGACGGTCTGCCGGTCAGCGAACGTGCAATGAACAGGGTTGCCAGGGGGTATAATTCTTATGACTGCGACAAAAAGGCGACGCCGCATATTGCTATCATGGAGATGGGCAACCAGCTTTTCATAGCGGGTAATACGACAGGTGATTTTTCATTTGAGAACGCCCCCGTGCTCCTCACGGAACTGCGCAGGCGGCTCGTCTGTCAGGAGGAGGGTTATAAAAATTATTATGGTTTAAAAAAGCATAATATTTTTATAGAGAACCTTGAGAAGAAGACAGGGATGGATATGTTGGGAAGGGCGGAGATTCCAGGCAGCGAACTTACGGCAGAAGCGGAAGTGCACGCCTTTTACGGGGCATACCGAATAATAAAAAATAACCTGTGCGTCCTCGAGGGATATGACAGCGGGCAATTACCCGAAAACTTGCAGAAGATGGTCAAAAATACAAAAAAATGCGTTTACCAGGTGGCGTTGGCTGTTAAAATGTATATCAAGCTATTTTTGCAGAAAGAAAACAGGTACCACCAAGATATCCAGGACCCGTTAATGGGCGCGGTAGGCGCTTCTTTGCGCGAGCAGGTGCCTGTCATCAATGTTACTCCCGAATATCTTACAGAGAAATATCTTACAGCGAAATCTGCCTGTGGTATTTCATATAACCAGACCCACACACATCAGCATGGAGAAATGCTTCTGCTAGATATTCTGTTTTTTGATGAGCAAATAAAGGACATTGATCCTTCCAAGCCAAGGCAGCGGCTTACGCAGATTTTTATTGGCGGTGCGCTGTTGGATTGTCTTTTCTGCCACTGGGCGCATGCGTTATTTAATGAGTATGTAGGACCACGAAAGGGAATCCAGGTTGTTACCAGCGGTACCCACGGAAGCGTGCCGCCGACACATTGGCGGGTACCGCTGTGGATGCGCGCCGTCCCGAAAGCGTTAGATGACTTGCGCGATCGGATTATGCACATGGAGGGATGGAATTATGACCAAAAAGGTTATTTGTTCCGGCACGCGAATTCAGGCGAAAAGCCGCTGTCTGCGGACCTGGCGCCGGACAAGTCTGATTCGGATGAATTTGAATTTTTCTAACTGTTGACTTTTAGCCCCTATAGGCGTACAATCCGAAACAGAGGTAAAAGGAGTTTTTTACATAGGAAATCAATTTGCCGCGCAGATTGGTTACAAGATTAAGGGGTAAACAAATGAGGACAAAATTTCATAGTTTCTTTATGATGACAGTCGCGACGTTTATTATGGCCGTGGGAGTGTATTTTTTCAAGTTCACCAACAATTTTACGTTCGGCGGCATCACGGGTCTTGCAGTCCTGGTCGCAAAATCCGGCGTGATCTCGGCTTCTGACTTTTCTTTTGTGGCAAATATGGTTCTTCTGGTAATCGGAGCTGTCATATTGGGACGCAAGTTCGTAGCAAAAACAGCGTATTGCAGCGTATTACTTTCCGTCCTGCTGTCTCTGTTTGAGAGAATCTGGCCCATGGAGCGCCCGTTCACGAACGAGCCGCTTCTGGAAGTCATATTTGCAATCGTGCTTCCGGCATTTGGTTCTGCAATTTTGTTCAATATCGGCGCATCCAGCGGCGGGACGGATATCATTGCAATGATTTTGAAAAAATATTCCAGTGTGGATATCGGCCGGGCGCTGATTCTTTCGGATGTAGCGATTACGGTTGCCGGTTTCTTCGTGTTTAATGTGGAAGTAGGGCTTTATTCCTGCCTTGGTCTGGCATTCCGTTCCGTGCTGGTAGACAACTTTATTGAGAGTTTGAATCTTTCCAAGTATTTCAATGTTTTCTGCAGCAGGCCGGATGAAATCTGTGATTTTATTGTCCATGAACTGAATCGGAGTGCGACGATTGCCGAAGGGCACGGAGCGTTTTCGGGCTCTCAGAAATACATTATTTTCACCGTATTGAGCCGCCATCAGGCGGTACTTCTGAGAAATTTTATCAGGGAAGAAGACCCTTCTGCGTTTATTCTGATTTCCAATACGAGTGAGATTATTGGAAAAGGGTTCCATAGTATATAGTATAGAAGATAATAGCATAAACTAATTACAAATGAGAGGTGCAAGAATGATAACAGTAAAAGAATACAAAGGACATATCAGAAATTGGGAAGCCCTTTGCAAAGAATTGGAGATTGATTCTTCTTTATCCCGCGAGGTGCGTGAGCAGGAAATATTGGTGAAAGCGTATGCTGCATGGGGGCGGAAAATGGCAGACCATATGTATGGGATGTTTGCGTTTGCGCTGTGGGATGAAGAGAAGGAAGAGCTGTTTTGTCTGAGAGACCAGTTTGGGACAAAACCTTTCTATTATTATCAGACAGCAGATGGTCGTCTCCTTTACGGCACATCCATCCGTAAAATTTTGGAGCAGCCGGGATTTGTGAAAGAATTGAATGAGGAGATGCTGCAGTTATATCTCAGTCTGACCTATGTGGCAGGAGAGGATACCTTTTTTAAGGGTATGAAAAAACTTTTGCCGGGGCGGTATCTGCTCTGGAAAGATGGAAAAATGGAAATCAAGCGTTACTGGCGGCCGGAATTCCATCCGGATGAGAGCAAATCGCTGGAAGAGTGGGCGGATGAGATCCATACGACGTTGAAAACAATCATGCCGGAAGTGAAGGCGAAGGATGAGAGCGCAGAGTCCTTTTTGTCGGGCGGTGTGGATTCCTCCTATGTACTGGCGATGTCAGATGTTGAAAATGCGGATACCTGCGGTTATGTGGAGGAGCGTTTTGACGAGTCCCGCCTGGCAGCGGAGACGGTAAAGATTTTAGGGCGGAAATGTTTCCGCAGTCTGATTACGCCGGAACAGTATTTTGAAATTGTGCCTCATGTGATGTACCACATGGAGCAGCCTCTTGGCGACGCGTCTGCGATTGTATTTGCCATTGCATGCCAGGATACGGCGAAGCATACGAAGCTTTGTTATTCAGGCGAAGGTGCGGACGAGTTCTTTGGCGGATATAACATGTACCGCAACGCAGAACGCTATGGTGACAATCTAAAGACATTCTATGTGGGTAATACGAATATTATGAAGGAAGACGAAAAAAAGAAGATATTGAAGAGATATTATGAGGGTGTGCTGCCAATCAATCTGGTGAAAGAGATTTATGAAGAGAACGAAGGGCAGGACCCGCTGACGAAAATGTCAGATGTAGATATTCAGATCTGGCTTGAGGGCGATATTTACCTGAATGTAGATAAAATGAGTACTGCGGCCGGATTGGAGATTCGGATGCCTTTGACAGACCGAAGGATTTTTGACATTGCATCCCGTATGCCTTCAAAATATAAAGTTAATGAGGAGCAGAATAAGGTGGCATTCCGTACTGCCGCGGCAAAAGTGCTGCCGGAGGAAATTGCATTCCGCAAGAAATTAGGATTTATTGTGCCGATTCGTATCTGGATGGCGGACGATAGATACAACCAGGATGTGAGAGCAAAATTCCACAGTGAGATGGCGGAAAAATTCTTTAATGTTGATGAGATTAATGCGATTTTTGATGATTACATTGGAGGAAATTCGGATAACTGGAGAAAGGTGTGGACAATCTATACGTTTCTGGTGTGGTATGAGGAGTATTTTGTGAAGCGGTAGCAGGTGCTGTTTGTATCAGGAAATTTCTATTAATGGTTATTCAAAAGCTGTATAGACCAAATATCTAATCTGTTACAAGTATGAAAAAGTGCCCCTGCGCATGGCGAGGGCGCTTTTTTCTGCATTATCAATAATCATTTTTGTTTTGGAGAGAACGTTGAGGCTTGTAGTGTTTATAAAGTGGTAAAAAAACGGGAAAACCTAAATTTTCTTATTCTCTTTTTTATAAAAATGCGATATACTACATACAATAAATGCCATACAGAAGAAAAATCAGAAAGAGGAAAAAGTAATGAGAGACGATAATTGCATATTTTGTAAAATTGCGGCGGGTGAGATTCCGTCGGCGACATTGTACGAAGATGAAGATTTCCGGGTGATTCTGGATTTAGGACCGGCATCAAAGGGGCATGCATTGATTATTCCGAAGGAACACTATCGGAATTTATTTGATTTAGAGGATGAATTGGCGGCAAAAGCACTGGTGCTTGCGAAGAAAATGACGGTAAAGCTGAAAGACATTCTGGAATGCGACGGCTATAATATTGTACAGAATAATGAAGAGGTCGCAGGCCAGACGGTATTTCATTTCCATATGCATATGATTCCGCGGTATAAGGGAGACAAAGTAGGCCTTGGATGGCATGTGGGGAAACTGGAAGAAAAGGATAAGGAAGAGATCCTGAATAAACTGAAATAGCAGACCGGAGAAAGAAAAGTGACTGAGAACATAGGATTTAATAAGGTTTACAATGATTATAAAAATCTTGTTCTGAAGGCAGCGCATATTTACACGGGCGATCTTGACACGGCAGAGGACGTTATGCAGGAGACTTTTCTGGCATTGTACAGCGATATGTCGGAGAAAGGCATTGAAAATATAGAAGAATACAGCAATATCAAGTCATGGTTATATACGACAGCAAAGCATCGTGCGATCAATTATCGTAAAAAGACAAACAAAGTCATCTCGGCGGATTCGGAAGAGGGCGCTGATGCGATGCAGTCAGCAGTAAGCGAAAGCATGGAATCCATGTATCTGAATGAAATGACGGAGAAAATGCGCAGTGACCTTCATGAGCGGATTTTTACCGCATTGATGAAGAAAAACAAGCGTTGGCATGAAGCAATCATGATGATCTGTTATCTGGGAGTTCCGACGGAGGAAGCAGCCGGCAGACTTCGTATGACGGAAAATGCATTGTATGTGATGATGCACAGGGCAAGAAACTGGATACAGAATGAATTTGGCGTGGAATACGAGGAATTAAACCGATTCTGAGGGAAAAAACGCCAGTTACCGTATTCGGGCCATTGAAGGCTGTCCGGCGGCGAGGGACTGAAAGCAGTACTTCATGGGCTCGGGTGCTGTACATCGGGGTGTACAGCACCGCGAACAGTAACGCTGACTGCGTTGATGGAAGATGCCTTTACCGTACGGTATGGACTTCTTCGATGAGCTGTATAATGGTATTGATAGAATCATGCTGGCCGGAATCTCGCATGGCATCCATGTAGGAGGCGCGGTTCTGATAGAGCTGATTCACGGCATCTAAAAGGGATTCCTTCGTAACCTCTTCTTCTTCGAGTACAACGCTGAATCCCTGACGTTCAAAGGAACGGGCGTTCAGGATCTGGTCCCCGCGGCTGGCATTTGCGGAGAGCGGAATGAGGAGGTTTGGTTTTCTCAGCGCAAGCAGTTCACAGATGGCGTTCGCACCGGCACGGGAAATGACCAGGTCGGACAGGGCGAAGATATCTCTCAGCTCATTGCTGATATATTCGAACTGTTTGTAGCCTTTTGTGCCGGCCAGCGAGTCATCCAGCTTTCCTTTGCCGCAGAGGTGGACCACCTGGAAGTGTTCCAGAAGTTCCGGCAGTGCGGCGCGCACAGCATTATTGACCGCTACAGAACCAAGACTTCCGCCAATGACAAGGATGACAGGCTTATCCGCGGAAAAACCGCATAAGTCCATGGCAGCAACTCTATTGCCGGATAATAATTCCTGGCGGATTGGAGAACCTGTCAGGAGTGCCTTTTCTTTTGGCAGATGTTCCAGGGTCTCGGGAAAGTTGCAGCAGACCTTCGTGGCAGAAGGAAGGGCAATTTTGTTCGCGAGTCCGGGAGTCATGTCTGACTCATGGATGATGACAGGGACTTTTGCTTTTTTTCCGGCGAGGACCACGGGAACAGAAACAAAGCCGCCTTTGGAAAAGATGACATCGGGCTTCAGTTCACGAATCAGTTTTCTGGCTTCGCCCAGACCCTTCAGCACACGGAAAGGGTCCGTGAAGTTCTGAACACTGAAGTAGCGGCGAAGTTTTCCGGAAGAGATTCCGTGATAGGGAATGTGGAAAGGCTCGATCAGATCCTTTTCGATGCCGTTATAGGAGCCGATATATTGAATATCATATCCCATCTCTTTCAAGCGGGGGATCAGGGCGATATTCGGAGTGACGTGCCCGGCGGTTCCGCCGCCGGTGAGTATGATTCGTTTCATATTATAAATACCTCCAGATTCACTATATTTGGACTATAGATTCATATTAATCTTATTTAAGGAAAAGTCAAGTAGAAAGTGTGATGCGAAAAGTAAAGGAAGTGTATGAAATAACTGCGCGGGCCATGCAGGCTGTCGTTATACAATTCCGAAATAGATAAAAGGTAAGGGGCAAGAGTATGCAAAAAAAGAGAGGATCATTATCAAGATCACTATCACTGCGCCAGGAAATAGAACGGGAAGCACAAGAAATAGAAAAAGAAATGAAGCGGCATCCGGAGCTTGACGGTCTTCAGGTGACGGAGGAGATGGATGCGGCTCTTTTGAAAAAGATACAGGCCTATGAGGAAGAACTGGAAGAGGAGCGTGAGGCTGTAAAGAGGGTGGAAGAGAATCTCCGGCGGGGACATTATCTTTCGGCGGACGAGGCGGCGGAACGCGCGGCGAAGGACGGCACAGGGAAGGGTATCAGGCACTTCAAGGTGCCGGGGGATTCCGTGGAGTTTGCCGCGGAACTTATGCCGGAAATTCCGGAAAGGTTTATTCTGGGCAGCAGGAAAAACGGCGATGCCAGGGGCATTGGATTGGATGGAATCGAGGAGCCGGTGGTTGGATACGGACTGCGTCCGGATGAAACAGCGGCAGGATATCGGACAGAACGGCTGCATCTGGAAGCACCGGAGGTCGGCTATGCAGAAAAGGCAAGGAAGACATCAGCGGGCTATGGGGAGAGCCTGAATGAAAGTGCGGTTGGCTATGAAGAAAGCGTGAAGGCTGCTGCTGCGGAAGGTGTGATGAAAGAGCCGGGATTGCAGGAGGCAGCGGTTCCGGGAGTTACGGAAGGAACAGCGGATGGAGCAGGAGAGAGGAAAGTGCTCTATCGGAGGAAGAAGAGAAAGTATCTGGTGGTTTCACTGGCAGCGGTACTGGTTATTGTGATGGGAGTCGGAGTGACCAGTGTGGGAAGCAAGTCACATTGGAAGGTGTTGTGGGAGAGGGTTACTGGGGGAGCGCCTATGAATGTGACAAATACGGAGGATATGGATAACCATGAAACAAAAGATGTTAATGAGATGGATGTGTACAGGGAAATTGAGGATAAATTTCATGTTCAACCGGTAAGAATAAAATATACTCCTGCTGGTATGAAGATAGATAAATCTGAAATTCAAGAGGATGTATTAAGAGCACAGATATTATATAAATATAAAGGAGAGATTATTAGATATAATCTTTATTTAAACGATGCTGACTCTTCTTGGGGAGAAAACGAGGAAGATAACAAAATTGATAAATATGTCTTCTTTGTCAAGGATGTAGAAATTAAAGTGGAGGAGTTTGCAGTGCCGGATAGTTCAGAAAATCGTCAAATAGCTAATTTTGAATATAAAGGAGTACATTATCAGCTTAAAGGTATTATGGAAAAAGCTGAATTCAATAAAATTTTGGAAAATTTACATTTTTTTTAAAAAAATGCGTAAGATTTTTGAAATAAAGTTGTTTACTTAATAAAAGAAGCAAGAGGTTACCTGAGAATGAAGAGAAGAATTTTATCTGTATTGTGTACTTTGTTTGTTTTATGTGGCGTGATTTTGAATATGTCTGTAAATGTAAGAGCAGAAGGCGAAGATAGCACAGGCATGATGATAGATGGCTCGTTGCTGATTAATGACGAATATTCGAAAGGAACATCATTTAATCCGATGTTGAGAGGAAAACACCTGATGGATGGGGACAGTATCATTTCTAAGGTGGGGAATGGAAAGATTTATGTATATGGACAAACAACAGCCAATCATGATGTGGATTATGTGGCAGTTTTAATGTATGTTGAAAGACTTGATGAAGAAAAAGATTGGGAAAGTGTTACTTCTTATTCTGCAGAGAAGCATGATGCATATTATGTGATTGCAGATGACACATTGAGAGTAGAAAGAGGACACTATTATCGAGTTCGCTGTGAACATTTTGCAGGAAATGATGATGAAGAGATGTATGATTCGGCAATTTCCTACACCGACGGAATCTGGATTCCCTAACCCCACATAACAAAAATCCCCTTTGAGTGATGAGAGCAGCCGCTGTTGGTCGTATTACAGAGGAACCCATTAACTTAACATAAAATAAGAAAGAAAATAGGTTGCCTGTACCATGGAAGCGCCACTAACTTTTATACTACGATACATACGGCGGCTGCTCTCATCATTCAAAGGAGATATATTCAATTTTAAAAGCAGTACAATCAGAAGATGTGCTGACATATACACACAGGCCGCAGGATAGAAACCAGCGGTAAATTATGAAAAAGACAATATAAAATCCTCATAATAATCCAAGTGCAGGCAACCGGAAATTATTTTCCGGTTGCTTGTTTTAATGCCTTCGCAAGCTGGTCAGGACAGGATGTCTGCTTGAATCCGCAGTGAATCCCTTCAATCCGGGAGATTGCCTCGTCAACATCCATGCCTTCAATCAGGCGGGAGATTCCCTGCAGGTTGCCGTTGCATCCTCCGGTAAAACCGACATTCTTCACTTTATTGTCTTCAATGTCGAACTGAATCATCTGTGAACAGACTCCCTTTGGCTGGTACTGCATATCTTCCTTCCTCCTTTGTCATCCTCAGGATAGTAATATGTGCCGCTGCAGCAGGTACACCCTACCGTATAGTTGGCACGATTTTATTATAACAGATATTTGGAATTTGAAAAGACTAAAAATTAGTATAATTATCTTGATTATACAACTTATAAGTTGTGTAATGGGGAAAAGAAAGGAAGGTGTACGGATGCAGATACATCATTATAAATCATCCGCGGGTAAAGATTTAATTATGGAGTTTATCAAAAAACTTCCGACGGATGACGAGAAAGTGGATGGACTTTCTGTATTAGAATGTCTAGAAAAGAACGAAATGGATAAACTAAAATATAAACGTTGGCAGAAGAAGGTTTACGAGGTATATTTTTATAGACATAACCGTATCTTTTATGTAGTTGCAGATAAGGATAATATATATGTGCTGCATGCCTGTAAAAAACAAAAGAATAAGAAAGAAAAGAAGGACTGTGAAACCGTAATCAGTAGAGCGAAAGAACTTGGAAAATTATTAAAGAAAACTTTTATTTGAAACATTTACAATGAATATTATTTTAACTATGAAAAGATTATTATTAAGTAAAATATTTATTTTATAAAATAAAATCAGTATTGAACCTAGAAAAATCTATATAATAAATACCTCATGGTGGAGCATATGCTTCACCTGAAATGGTGTCTTATATATTTAAATAGATTATTTATTATAACTTATTATTGATAATGTTGGTTAGCTTTATAATGCTGTGCAGAATAATCGAAAGCATTGATGTATTTCAGAAAACATAGCATGAAGTTACTCTAAAACATTTATTCTATTATCTAAGAGAGGGAAGTTATTATGCCGTTTGTACAAGTAAATATTTCAGAGGAAATTGAAAAGGAAAAAGAGAATTCACCAAAGTTTAAAGAATTGTGGGATGAAAGCCGTGAGGAGTACAGATTGATTGGAGAAATGACCCGTATACGCAGACAGGAGAAAATTACGCAAAGTAGATTAGCTGAAATTACTGGTAACAAACAGCAAGTTATTTCACGGATTGAAAGGAAAGAGAATAATCCAACGTTAAGGATGTTTTGTAATATTTTAAGTGCCTTGGGATATGAATTGCGTATTGTAAAGAAGGTAAATTAGGATGTTTGCAAAATTTCGAATGATGCATCAGCCATACTGTCTATTCCTGAATATTATTAGGGAAACATAGTTTAAAAACAGCAGGGACAACGAATAATTTCCGTTTTCCTGCTGTTTCTATTTTCTGAATATGATATGACTGCTGTGTCCGGATTTATGTTTCTTCCACATTTCTGTGTTACTATTCACATTCAATGTCAATTAGTTAAGGCCAATGGCTTAACATCCAATTTATAGAAAATGAACTTGAAAGGCCCCAAAATGAGTAAGGAATTGAAATCTATCTGTGTATGGCAATATTTTTGCGCATGGCAATTCTGAATTGCCAGAGTGTAATTCACCTGATAGAT
>CANOBT010000032.1 GCA_947564305.1 uncultured Lachnospiraceae bacterium
TTGGAACTGAGGATGCGGCAGCAATTGAATAGTTCATCAGGGAAAAATATCAAACCGGAGAATATACAATACTATGTTTCTTCCGCAATGCTGCAGAAAGAAGGTGTACCACAGAATATTCAAGTTGATGGGGAAAAGGCAATCTATCAGACTGTTTATGAGAAACTACAGGATGGACAGATGCTGACTGTGGAGGAGAAGGGGGCTTTGCAGCAGAAAGACCCGGAGTCTTACGGAAAAGCAAGGTCTATTGAAAAGGAAAATGAAGACTATTGGCAGGAGCTTCGAAAGTGCCGGACAAAAGAGGCAGTGCAGAGAGTGGAAGAGGAGCATCGAAGGCTTGCAAGATTAGGACTGAGCCTGACTGAAAATAATGCGGTATTGTCAGTAGAAAGGAAAGTAGAGTATACATTATTTAAAGATGCAAAAATCTCTGCGATTCAGAATATCACCAGACAGTTTATGGAAAGCGAAGAATATGAGAAACTTCCTACCGATGCGGAATACATAGAGAAGTCAGGCGGGATGCCTCCAAGGATGGAATATATGAAAATTCCGAAATCGGTTGAGATACCTGAATCAAAAGAATCACAGATTGCAAGGGCTAAAAGTGGATACGAAAAAGTCCGCCAATCTATGGATGGAGGGGAATCTTCTGGAAGGATAAGATTGTATTCTTTGAATGTGAAGGGATGAGAAATATTATATTGTTCTTTGAAAATTTTTTCTTGACAAATATTCCCTTGCTTGTTATACTAATCAGGTACTTGCTTAGGCAACGTAGGGGATTGGTCAAATGGTATGATAGGGGTCTCCAAAACCTTTGGTGGGAGTTCGATTCTCTCATCCCCTGTTACTTGAAAATAGCTGTAAACCTTGATTTTTCGGGGCTTACAGCTATTTTTGTATTTTTCGCTACAGAGTATTTCAGAGTGTTTCAAGGTGTTTTAGAGTAATAAAAATGGGGTCAAAATGGGGTAAGCTTGGGGTGAGAAATGGAATAAGAAATCAATTCTCACTTGCCGATATTACCAGACAAGGGTATAATTGTATTATTATAAAGAAAAAGGACAGAGTTGTTTTATGGAGCGAAGGACAGAAGAATTGCATCAGATAGAGGAACATATCCATCATTCTCATGAAGAGGGAATACACGGAAGCGGTCCGAATCATCATCATACCCACCATGGAGTGCATGGGACGGTGCATAAGCATGTTCACAGTACAGCAGAAAAAAAAGCGGTGCTCAACAGGATTTCTAAAGCAATCGGCCATTTGGAAGCAGTAAAGCGCATGGTGGAAAGGGACGAGGACTGCAGCCAGGTGCTGATTCAGCTTGCGGCTGTCCGTTCGGCAATCAATAATACCGGAAAAGTGGTTCTGAAAAACCATATTAACCACTGTATCGTGGAAGCAGTGGAGGAGAATGACCAGGATGCAATCAATATGCTGAATGCGGCTATTGATAAATTTATGTAATGTACTGAACAGATGCAAATTTATAAAACAGATTCTGAAGAGAGAAAAGATAAGACTTCCTGATAAAAATATGTTATGAAACAGGATGGACTGGGCATAATGCTTTTATACATTGTGTCTGTGAAATCATATCCAAAGGAATATCTGTATCTGTAATACTTCGTATTGCTGGATTCAAATGATAAAGGGATGCAGGGAAATGTTTTGACGGCACGGGAAGAAAGGGAGGCTTAATCTATGATAGAACAAGATACAATCAGACTGTTGAGAGAATGTGACGCGGGCGTAAAGATGGGGGTGGCATCCATCGAGGAAATCCTGCCTTCTGTGAAAAATGAGGATTTAAAAAAGTGCCTGGAAAAATGTAAGTCAGCGCATGAGGTGATGAAGGAAGAAATCCAGGAACTTCTGGTAAAGTACCATGACGAAGGGAAGGAGCCGAATCCTATGGCAAAGGGGATGTCCTGGATGAAGACAAATGCAAAACTTGCTATGGATGAATCGGACAAGACGGCGGCAGATCTTATCACGGATGGATGCAACATGGGGGTGAAATCCCTGAACCGATATCTCAACCAGTATGAAGCGGCGGACGAAAAATCCAAGCATATCACAAAAAGATTAATCAAACTGGAGGAGCAGTTGGTAATTGATATCCAACAGTATTTGTGATACGTTGGAGCCTATGTCTGATGGGATACTGTGCAGTGGAATTGCGAAAAGCAGAATCGTCTTCACATTGACTTCCCAACTATTTTCAAGTATCATGACTATAAGAAGCTGTTGGAAAATAACAGGAATACAAGATGTATGCGGTTTTCCAACGGCTTTTAATGTGACAGACAGAAAGGTGGATACTTGTGTACCGGGTTTTGATTGTGGAAGATGACGAGGGGATTGCACAGGCAGTCAAAGAGCAGGCAGAGATGTGGGAGCTGCAGGTGGAATGTGTCCGTGATTTTCGTAATGTGATGGCGGATTTTGCGGACTACGCTCCGCATCTGGTACTGCTTGATATCATGCTGCCGTTTTTTAATGGATATCACTGGTGCAGTGAGATACGTAAGGTATCCAGTGTACCGGTTATTTTCATTTCTTCGGCTTCGGACAGTATGAATATTGTGATGGCTATGAATATGGGGGCGGATGATTTCATTGTCAAGCCGTTTGACGGAAATGTCCTGATTGCCAAGATGCAGGCGCTGCTGCGCCGGACCTATGATTTTGCGGGTACAGTTCCGGTGCTCGAACACCGGGGAGCGCTGCTGAACATGGGAGATAATACGCTTTCCTATCAGGAAAAACGGATTGAACTTTCCAAAAATGAGTATAGGATTCTGCTTGCTCTGATGGAAAATAAAGGAAAAGTTGTCAGCCGGGAGCGGCTGATGGAGCGGCTTTGGGAGACGGATAGTTTTGTGGATGAGAATACGCTGACAGTGAATGTGAACCGGCTGCGTAAAAAGTTAGACGCCGCAGGACTGGACAATTTTATCACGACAAAGATTGGTGTGGGGTATATTATTTCCTGATATCATATGTTATTCTTTGTAATTCCTGATAACAGATATGAGGCATACGGGATAGAATACCGCCTGCATTATAAGTAAAAAGGAGTTCTATGCATTTTTTGACAGGTTATTTAAAACAGCGCAGAAAAATGATATTTGCATTTTTTATATTTTTTTTCATATTTTTCTGTACACTTCTTTTGTATCGGCTGCCTTTTGAGGCAGCATTGTACCCGGGAGTTGTGTGCATTTTTTGCGGGGTGTTTTTTCTGGGGATGGATATGCAGAAAGTATGGAAACGATATCGGCGGCTGCAGGAACTGCACGGGCTTCCGGCTGAGCTTCAGGGAAATTTTCCGCGGATAGAGTCGTTGGAGGATGAGGGTTATCAGCAGATTATCCAGGGGCTTTGCGAGGGACAGAGACAGCAGGCAGAAGAGATGAGCATTCGTTACACGGATATGATAGATTATTATACCATATGGGCACATCAGATAAAGACTCCAATTGCATCTATGCGCCTGAATCTGCAGAATGAGGATTCACCGGTTTCGCGAAGGACCTTGGAGGATCTGCATCGGATTGAGCAGTATGTGGAAATGGTCTTGTGTTATCTTAGATTGGACTCAGATTCTACAGATTATTTAATCGGGGAATATAATCTGGATGAAATTGTAAAGCAGGCGGTAAAAAAGTTTTCTGTGCAGTTTATAAGAAAGAAAATAAAACTGTGCTATCAACCATTACATGCAAAGGTGGTAACAGATGAAAAATGGCTTCAGTTTGTGTTGGAGCAGGTGATTTCAAATGCATTGAAATACACTGCGTCCGGGGAAATTACTATTGAGTTGGAGGGCAATAGCACCCATGAGAGGAGTGGGAGAGTGGTATTGTGCATCAGGGATACGGGGATGGGAATTGCTCCGGAGGACCTGCCCAGGATTTTTGAGAAGGGTTATACCGGATATAATGGCAGAAGTGATAAGAAGGCGAGCGGAATCGGTCTCTATTTGTGCCGCCGCATCTGTGACAGCCTCAGACATACAATCACGGCAAATTCTTCCTTGGAAAGCGGGACTGTCATACGGATTGGATTTGTGCAGGACAGAAGAGATTTTGGCACTTCACAGCAGTTTTCTGCATAAGGCGTATGACTTTGATTTATCCACGTTGGAAAAATAAGGAATCAGAATCTTAAATTTTTGAAAATCAGATTATAAAACGGGAAGTTAGGACGATATTATTTATGATGGGTTTCATAAAGTCCAGAGATACATATTATAATATGTACGGAACAGATTATGTAAAATGGTTGCATTAGGAGAGATCCTTTTACAACATAAAACAGGTATTTTTATACCGGAAAGGAGATAAAACTATGTCATCAGTAAATTTTGGACTAAATTCAGTATCCAGTTATAGTCCTATGGCGAATTACAAGGATTGGGAAAACACTGCAAAGAAGCAGTCAGAGGATTTGGAAAAGAAGCTTGGTATAAACACAGAAAGCACTTCCAGTACAAGCAGTACCTCCAAGACCGACAGTACTTCCAGTACAAGCAGCACTTCCAGCACCACTAGTACATCCGGTACCAGCAACAGTGCAAGCAGTGTGAGTACTTCTTCCTTCCTGCTGAATTATAAGCAGAAGCTTACCGAACTGGAATCTGCATCAGCAAAGCTTCAGGTAGGCAGCAAGGATAACGTATACTCCAAGTATGAGAGTGCACTTGCAGCGTTGAACAAGGCGGACACAGATGATGCTAAAAAGGAAGCGCAGGCTAAGGTTGACAAGGCCAGGGAAGAGATGGTGTCTGCATTCACTGATTTTGCAGATAAGTACAACAGTACGGTATCTTTCCTTGAGAGCAATTCAAACCGTGGGTCTGCTTCCCGCCAGCTGGCATCTTTGGAGAGGGCATTGCCGACAGAGGGCGCTTTGAAGACACTGGGCATGAAGGTGAACACCACTGGCAAGCTTGAGGTGGATAAGGATGCATTAACGAAAGCTATAACTGACGGACGCTACAACAGTGTGAAGGAAACGATGGGCGGCCAGTTTGGTATCGCACAGCGCATGGGTTCAAGGGCAAGCAATATCCTTGATTCCTCTATCGACACGGTAGCAGGTTCTTCCAAGACCAGCAGTACAGCAAGCAGCACATCTTCGAGTGCAAGCAAATCCAACAGTGCGGTAAGTGACCTGTTTTCATCTTCAAATGATGATTCCATGTCTGCTTATTTTACATCTTTTGCAAGTTTTGCAAAGAGCGGAGCTTACAACCTCAGTAACTACTATGCGGTTGGTATGCTTTTAAATACACTGGTTTAGATTTTGAAGACTAAGCGGGCAGCATTTTTTGCCGCATTTGCCAGGTAGAAAAACAGCAGTAGGAGGAGAAATACCCTGCACTTCGGTGCGGGGTATTTTCAATACCATAGTATGCGAAAGAAGCTGCCGGCGGCAGGTTCTTTGCATAGCGCCGTCGGTGAGATGAAAGGGAGATCGGCAGCGGAAAATGCAGGAAAAAAACGGTTACAGTTCACGGCCTAACCGGCCGCGAACTGTAACGCATCCGGCCCATTGAAAAGTCGCTTTCAGCGAGGGGCCGGATGCCCGAAATCAGTACTTTATTGGCTCGGATGCCGTGCAGCGGAGTGCACGGCCCCGTGAACAGTAACAAAAAACGAACCTCATGAATTGAGGCTTCACGCTTTACAAACGATATGAAATATGTTATGGTTACAGGGAGATTAGCACTCGATATAAAAGAGTGCTGACAAAAGGAGGGGTGTATATGATAACAGTACCGATATATGATATGATAATCCTGCCGGAAGTGACCTATTATTTCAAAAACGAAGTGCTCAAAGATCTGGGTGCACAGGATGCGAAAAAAGGGGACCGGCTTTTGTTCCTCACACTGAAAGAAGATAAGAGCAGGAAGGACATGGAAATGTCCGATTTCTATCCCATTGGCGTGACCGGGATACTCGAGACAATCGATCGGGAAGGGAACGTTAGTGTAAAAACCGAGGACCGGGTGGAGATGACGAGTCTGCAGGTGGATGGGGACACTATCCAGGCCGAGGTGTCAGACAAAAAGATAGAACAGGACCTGAGCGAGGAGGAGCAGCAGGAACGGTTCGAAAAGATGCGATCGGCATTGCTGCGCTTTATACAGGGTTTCCAGTGGGGAATCTGGGCACGCAGCTATGTGATGCACTGGAAATCTATGAATGAGGTGGTGTCTGCACTTTCAGGCTACCTGAATCTGACGGATGAGGAGAGATATGCCATCCTTGCCTCAGATACCGTGTCAGAGCGTACGGAGCGCATAGAAAGGGCAATCTATGAATTTATTGAGATGGCGAGAGTCAGCGAAGAGGCAGAGACGGCACAGCAGGAAAAGCACGAGAAAGTGTACAGGGAAGACGCCATCAAGAAGCAGATTGATTTCCTGCAGAGACAGTTAGACGAGATGCACCCGGAGAATGTGTCTGATATTCGGAAGTTTGAGCAGAAGCTTCAGGATGCCGGAATGAATGAAGATGCGAGAAAAGAGGCCGACAAGGTACTAAACCGGATGAAGCAGGAGGGGAAGGACAGCCATGAGTATGGACTTCTGTATGATTATCTGGATTTTGTGACAAGTCTCTCATGGAAGAAGGAGAATGTAGCAGCAGTCGATTTGGAAAAGGCCGAGGAGATTCTGGACCGGGAGCACTACGGACTGAAAAAAGTGAAGCAGAGAATCGTACAGCAGATGGCGGTCATGGCTCTGAATCAGAAGCAGTCCGGCTCGATTCTTCTGTTCGTAGGGGCTCCGGGGACAGGAAAGACGAGTATCGGTCAGAGTATCGCAGAGGCACTGGGCCGGAAATATGTCCGGGTCAGCCTGGGCGGTGTGCGTGATGAGGCGGAAATACGCGGACACAGAAGAACCTATGTAGGAGCTATGCCTGGCAGAATCATGGAGGGCATGAAACGCTGCGGAACCTCTAATCCGGTCATGGTCCTGGATGAAGTGGATAAATTGTCGAAGGACTACAGCGGGGACCCGGCAAGTGCTCTGTTGGAAGTACTGGACCCGGAGCAGAATAATAATTTTACAGACCATTATATGAATGTCCCCTATGATCTGTCGGATGTATTGTTTGTATGTACTGCGAATACGACGGATACGATTCCGGAACCCTTGTTAAACAGGATGGAAGTGATTCAGTTTCCAGGATATACGGCAATCGAGAAATTTCAGATTGCCAGGAAGCACCTGCTTCCAAAGGCGATGAAAGGGATGGGAATCAAGGCACAGAATTTAAAGGTGACAGATCAGGCAATCGAGAAAGTGATTCATGATTATACGAGAGAGTCCGGAGTGCGCGGTCTGAAGAAGCAATTGGATGTTTTGTGCAGATACGCGGCGGTAAAGCTGGTAAAAGGGGAGCAGAAGAGTATCACGGTGAGCACGAAAAGACTGACAGAATTTCTGGACAGGAAACCGATGCGTCATGAGTCCATTCTGGAAGAAAAGAAGCCGGGGATTGTGACCGGGCTTGCGTGGACGGCAGCAGGCGGTGAAATTTTATTTGTAGAAACCTTGTTGACAAAAGGGGAAGGGAAAGTCAAGGTGACCGGACAGTTGGGGGATGTGATGAAGGAATCTGCTCAGATTGCGGTGAGCCTTGTGAAGTCCATGTTCCCGGAAGAGGCTTCCGTTTTGAAAGACAATGACCTGCATATCCATGTGCCATCCGGTGCGGTTCCAAAAGATGGTCCGTCGGCAGGAATCACACTGACTACATCACTGGCATCACTGGTAACAGGAAAGCCTGTGAGTCCGGAGTATGCAATGACAGGTGAGGTGTCTCTGCGCGGAGTGGTGATGCCGATTGGCGGTCTGCCGGAAAAATTGATGGCAGCACAGCGGGCGGGGATTTCCAAAGTATTCATACCGGAAGAGAATGTGGACGATCTGGATGATGTGGCGGAAGAAGTACGTGAGAAGCTGCAGATTATACCAGTGAAGAAAGTGGAAGATGTATTAAGCGTTGTGATAAAATAATTTTGCATTGATTCGAACTGCAGGGGGTGTTGTTTTCCTTGCAGTTCAAACTATTTAAGGAAAGGTTTGGGGTATGGTAAAACTAAGCACATTATGTTATATCGAAAAGGATGGCCAATATTTGATGCTTCATAGAAATGTGAAGCAAAATGATGTGAACGAAGGAAAATGGATCGGTGTGGGAGGCCATTTCGAAGAGGGAGAAAGCCCGGAGGAGTGTCTGCTCCGGGAAGTGAAGGAAGAGACAGGATATACGCTGACATCCTGGAGTTATAAGGGAATTGTAACGTTTGTATATGGGAAAAATCTGACAGAGTATATGTCTCTCTATACGGCAGACGGCTTTGAGGGAGAGGCTATTCCCTGCGATGAAGGAGAACTGGCCTGGGTCGATAAGGAAAAAATATGGGAATTGAATATCTGGGAGGGGGATAAAATCTTTTTCCGTCTTCTGGAGGAAGGTCATCCATTCTTTTCTTTAAAATTGGTATATGATGAAAATGGGGCTTTCCTGTATGCGACATTGGATGGAAAGAAGTGGGGAAAGGAAGACTAAGCGATGCTGTGTATAAGACAGCCTGGATGCGAGAAAAAAATGAGGGCAGCTTTTGCGTGCCTGGCCGTGTTTTTGAGCAGTATGTATTTAAACTCGAATGTGTGTGCGGCCACGACAACAGCGGCTGGAGAAACAGAGGAATATATCTGTTATGTTGCCCTGGGGGACAGTATCCCGAATGGATATTTTGGAAGCCAGGAGCCAGAGATTGTGGGATATCCGGTTCTGCTTGCCGGAGACCTGCAGAAAATCAGCGGCAGGAGGGTTCATCTGGGTCAGTTTACAAAAAATGGATTGACAACAAAGAAATTGAATGCTAACATGCTTGCGGAACCATCCGTTCAAGGACAGATTGCACAGGCGGATCTGATTACGTTGACGATAGGTTCCAATGACCTGATGAATCAGTTTAAGAAGGTTTCACGGGAGATATTAGACAATCAGACACGCTTTGCCACGGCGGATGAAGCGCTGATGGCATTGCAGGACGGAATTACGGAAAATCCGCTCCTTTTGATGAGTGTTGCTTCAGAAATCGGCGGATGGGATTACGGCTCTTTTGAAGAGCAGTGGATTCTTGCTATGGAGAACATTGATGCATACCGCAGCGCTGATGCACAATTGGCGGTTACGACAATCTACAATCCTATGGAAAACAGGGAACTGCCGGGTACATTGAATGCAGTGGTTGAGGGCGTGATTTCCGGCATGAATGAGATTATCCAGGGTTACGCGCAGGAATACGAGTATCAGGTCGTGGATCTGTTTGATTCCGGTATTGAGGAACATACCCAGTCTGACGGGCTTCATCCCAATCAGATTGGGCAGGATATGATCCGGGAGCTGATGGAGTATGAGCTGGACCTGGATGCATTTCAGAGTGAAGAGGCGGATGAAGAGGCAAAGAGAGAGCTGGAAGAGGCTGCTGAGCGGAAAGCCAAAGAGGCAGAGCAGAAGCGGCAGCAGGAACAGAGAAAGAGGATATTGCACAGGGTTGGAGGCGCAGGGATTGCGATTCTGATCCTTGCAGGGATTATTATAGTTGTGAGAAGGAGGCGTCGTTATGGGAGTAGAAGAGTATAGCAAAGCATATAAACTTGGAAAAAAAGACTATCAGGCGCGGATGCTCCGTGGTATCAAGCCGACATTGCAGGTCCTGGATGATATTATGCCGGAGAAGGGTTCTTATTCGGAGGTACCCCTTGGGCTGATACAGATTCCGACAGATCAGATTGTAGGGACAAAAACGGTCGGCAGAAGTAATTCATTTGCGGGGAATTTTATGCCGATTTTGCGGGAGAACACGGAATTTGCTACCAAATGGTCCACGTTGAGTACCAGCCATGTGGAAGAGGGAATCCGGGAGCCGATTAAAGCCTATGAATACATGAACAAATTTTACGTGGAGGAAGGTAACAAGCGGGTCAGCGTGATGAAGTTTTACGGCGTGGTATCCATTCCTGGCAATGTGATCCGGATTCAGCCGAAGCGGACGGAGGAGAAAGAAAATAAGCTTTACTATGAATTTTTAGATTTCTATCGTGTGGCACCGATTAATTATATCTGGTTTTCCCAGAAAGGCAGCTTTGCAAAATTGCAGGAAGCAGTGGGAAAAGAACCGGGAGAGGTATGGAGTAAGGATGAACTGCTGAAGTTCAGCTCCATTTATTCCAGATTTTCCGGCGAATACCGTGCGAAGGGCGGTGCGAAACTGAAAATCACGGAAGGTGATGCATTTCTGGCGTTTATCAAATTATACGGATACGAGGAAATCGATGAAAAGACGACCAGCGAATTGAAGGAGCTGATCACAAAGAGCTGGGAGGAGTTCAAGCTTCTTCAGGAGGAGCAGGAAGTGGACCTGAAAATGAAGCCTAATGAGGAGAAGAAGCCGCTTCTTAGTCTTTTGCTTCCGTTAAGCACACCGAAGCTGAAAATTGCATTTATTTATGAAAAAACACCGGGAACTTCTGCTTGGACGTATGCCCACGAACTGGGACGTCTGCATCTGGAACAGGCGTTTTCTGATGAAGTGAACACGGTAAGTTACGAGAATGCCACGCAGGAGAATGTGGAGTCGTTGATTCATGAGGCGATACAGTCAGGATGCAACTTGATTTTTACGACCACTCCATCCTTCGTGCAGGCGAGCGTGAAAGCGGCGATTGCCAATCCGGAGGTTCGGATTTTGAACTGTTCCCTGAATACATCCCACAGGTACATACGTACTTATTATTCCAGGATGCATGAAGCAAAGTTTATGATGGGCGCAATTGCAGGGGCAATGGCAGATAATAATAAGTTGACTTATATTGCAGATTACCCGATTTACGGTTCGATTGCGAATATCAATGCCTTTGCTTTAGGGGCTAAGATGATTAATCCGCGTGCGGAGGTATTTTTGGAGTGGTCCACTTTAAAGGACGTGGATATGGACGAAAAAATCAGACAAACAGGTTCTTCCTGTATTTCTGGAAGAGATATGGTGATTCCTGAGGATGCTTCCCGCTTTTTTGGGCTTTACCACATGGAGGGAGGATATCTGAGGAATCTTGCCATGCCGTTGTGGCATTGGGGAAAGTTTTATGAAAGACTGATCAGGACCATCATGGATGGAACCTGGAAATATGACGATAATCCTGCTTCTACCAAAGCAATCAACTATTGGTGGGGGATGTCGGCAGGCGTGGTGGATGTGGTCTGCTCCCAGTATCTGCCGATTGGAACAAAACGTTTGGTAGAACTGCTGAAAGCGACTATTAGCGCAGAGCAGTTTAATCCATTTACTGGTATTTTATATTCCCAGACAGGGATTGTGCAAAGCGATCCGGACAGAAGTTTGTCTCCGGAGGAAATCATGACCATGGACTGGTTGGCGGAGAATGTCATCGGCTCCATTCCGAAAAAGGAAGAGTTGAAAGATAAGGCAAAGCCTGTCATTGAGCAGCAGGGAGTACAGAAAAAGGAAGGTTAAAGGTTATATGAGGATACTGGCGATTGCGGATGAAGAGTCCAAGTATCTATGGGATTTTTATGAGAAGAGTAAGCTGGAGGGGATAGATTTGATTATTTCCTGCGGCGATTTGGACCCCAATTATCTTTCGTTTTTGGTAACACTTTCTTCTGTGCCGGTGCTGTATGTGCATGGAAATCATGATGGGAAATATGAGCGGGTTCCTCCAGATGGGTGTATCTGTATTGAGGATAAGATTTATGTCCATGAAGGAGTTCGGATTCTGGGACTTGGAGGCTCCATGCGTTACTGTTCAGGGCAGCACCAATATACGGAACGGGAAATGAGACGAAGGGTGGCAAAACTGGGATTCCAGCTATTTCGCAGGCGCGGCTTTGATATCCTGGTAACCCATGCACCTGCTTATCAGCTCAATGATGGGCGGGATCTGCCGCACCAGGGATTCCGGGTGTTCAGGACGCTGCTAGAAAAATACCGGCCCAAATTTTTTCTCCATGGACATGTGCATATGTCTTATGGGAGGCAGCATAAACGATATGACAAGTATGAGGACACTCATGTGATTAATGCATTTGAAAGGTGTATCTTTGAATTTGAGGATGACAACCCGAAGGAGCATCTGTATTGATTCGGTTGCTTTTGCGGATTACAGGTAAGAGAAGCAGGAAAGAGGGATGCTGTCTGGGTCAGTTAAACTGTAGACAGTCATAAAAAGGAGCAGGCAAATGAGAATTTTATTGATCCGGCATGGAGATCCGGATTACGTGCATGATACCATTACGGAGAAGGGGCATAGGGAGGCGGAGCTTCTGGCAAAGACTGCCAAGGCTCTGCAGCTTGGGGAGTGCTACGTCTCTCCCCTGGGGCGTGCCAGGGACACGGCCTCTTATTCACTGAAAGAGACGGGAAAGACGGCGGAAACGTTGGAATGGCTTCGGGAGTTTCCGGCAACGGTTGACATCAATTCATCCAAGGAGCTTCAGAGGGCTTATCCGGATACGAGGAGACTTCCTGATGGGGAGCAGTATGCGCCAAGGATTGTCTGGGATATGGTTCCAGGATATTGGACGGAGCACCCGGAATATATGGACAGGGATGCATGGAGAGAGTCAGATGTGGCAAAGTATGGTAATATGGTATCTGTCTATGATTCTGTGGTCAGAGATTTTGACGAGTTTTTGGCATCCAAGGGGTATGTCCGTGAGGGCGCGCATTATCGTGTAGAAAAAGAAAGTACAGAAACATTGACATTTTTCTGTCATTTTGGAATAAGCTGTGTGCTGTTGTCTCATTTATGGAGTGTTTCGCCATTCGTTTTATGGCACAGCCTTGCAATGCTGCCAACCTCGGTGACGGAGGTGGTGACAGAAGAGCGGGAGCAGGGAACCGCCTTTTTCAGAGGACTCAGGGTTGGCGATATCTCGCATCTCTATGCAGGCGGGGAGATTCCGTCATTTGCCGTAAGATTCTGCGAAGTGTTTGGCGATGAGGGAGAAAGGCATTGAAGTAAATGAGACTGTCAGAGAAGTTGATTCAAAACAAAAGACTTACAAAAGCAGAATATATAGAGCTTCTAAAAGAGCGTGAAAATCCGGAAGTATGCAGCATGTTATCGGACGAGGCAGTGAAACTTCGGAAGAAATATTATGGAGACAAGGTGTATACAAGGGGACTCATTGAGTTTACGAATTATTGCAAAAATAACTGTTATTATTGTGGAATTCGATGTGGAAACCGCAATGCCCAGAGATATCGTTTGAGTCGGGAGGAGATTCTGGACTGCTGTGAGAATGGGTATGAACTGGGATTTCGAACATTTGTGCTTCAGGGCGGAGAGGACCCCTTCTATACGGATGAAATGCTTGCCGGACTTGTGCGGGAAATTAAGACAGAGTATCCGGATTGCGCTGTGACTCTGTCCATCGGAGAAAAGCCATATGAAAGTTACCGGCTGTTCAGGGAAGCAGGGGCAGACCGTTATCTGCTGCGCCATGAAACGGCAGATGATGCGCACTATCGCAAGCTCCATCCCGAAAATATGAGTCTTTCTAACCGGAAGCGCTGCCTGTATGATTTAAAAAAATTAGGATATCAGGTGGGAGCAGGTTTTATGGTGGGTTCGCCGTGTCAGACCTATGAGGAACTGGCGGAAGACCTTTTGTTTTTAACAGAGCTGCAGCCAGAGATGGTGGGGATTGGACCGTTTATTCCGCATCATGACACACCTTTTGCAAAGGAGGCAGCAGGGAGTGTAGATTTGACGTTGTTTTTACTGTCCATCATCCGTATTTTGCTGCCGAAGGTGCTTCTTCCGGCGACAACGGCTCTGGGTACGATGGATTCGAGAGGCCGGGAGAAGGGACTTCTGGCAGGTGCGAATGTGGTAATGCCGAACTTGTCTCCGGTTAAGAACCGGAAGCAGTATGACTTATATGATAATAAAATATGTACCGGTGAGGAGGCGGCAGAGTGTAGAGGCTGCCTTGCACGCAGGGTAGAGTCGGTGGGATACCGGCTGGTAAATGAACGAGGAGACGCAGTGTAATGGGGCGTCTCTTTTTTTGTGTTGACTTTGATAGTATACGCAGCAGACAGCCGTTTTGAGCAGTTAAATATTTTTTGAATAGGGTATTGACATATGGTGCATATGCATATATACTTTTAAAGTCAAATTATTTTAGAATAAAATAGTTTGAGTCAAAAGATATACCATGGATTGGAGAAGAAAGATGAATGGGAAGATATGTGGAACCGGCTCCTGTGTGCCAAAGCATATTTTGGACAATGATGATTTGTCCCAGATGGTTGACACCAGTGATGCGTGGATACGGGAGCGGACAGGCGTAGAGCGGCGGCATATCATTGAGGAGGAGACAACCGTGTCCATGGCAGTGACGGCGGGCAAAAGGGCGCTGGAGAATGGGAATATGCGGGCAGAAGATGTGGAATTGCTGATTGTGTCCACATTTACCTCGGAGATGCTGCTTCCCTGTGCGGCGTGCGAGGTGCAGAAAAGGCTAGGAGCAGTGAATGCAGCCTGTTTCGACTTGAATGCAGCCTGCACAGGATTTTTAGCGGCATATCAGACGGCACAGGCATATATGGCAGCAGGATTATGCAAGACCGCTTTATTAATCGGTTCGGAAAGCTTGTCTAATATGGTGGACTGGAAGGATCGTGGGACCTGTATCCTGTTTGGAGATGGAGCGGGGGCAGCAGTGCTGAAGGCAGAACCAGGCGAAATGCCGGCAGCAGTGATGCACTCTGACGGAAATGCCGGAGGCGCTCTTACGCTCATCAGCCGTCATCAGAGAAATTGGGATGGTAGTATGGATACCGGGTATATCCGGATGGACGGCCGGGAAGTATTCCAATTTGCGGTAAGGCGGGTGCCGGAGGTGATACGGGAATCGCTGGAAAAAGGGAAGCTTACATTGGAACAGGTGGATTATTTTATTCTTCATCAGGCGAATAAAAGGATTGTGGAATCCGTGGCAAAGCGTCTGGGAGCGGATGTTAGTAAATTTCCAATGAATCTCCAGGAGTACGGCAATACGTCTTCGGCTAGTATTCCGATTTTGCTGGATGAAATGAACCGGGATGGAAGATTAAAACCGGGACAGACGATTGTGCTAGCCGGATTTGGAGCAGGTTTGTCCTGGGGGGCAGCAGCTTTTCAGTGGTAAGGAGCTGCAGGTAAAAGGCGTTGTATGAAAAAAAGAAAAACGGAATAAAGAAAGGAAGAAAAAGATGTTAGAAGAAATCAAAGAATTAGTGGCAGAGTCATTGGGTGCAGATGCAGCGGAGCTGACAGAGGAAACGACTTTTATGGAGGATTTGAATGCGGATTCCCTGGATTTGTTTGAGATGGTTATGGAACTGGAAGATAAATTTGATGTGAAGATTCCGACAGAGGATTTGGAAAATATTAAAACAATCGGTGATGTAAAGCAGTATATTGAAGAGCATAAGTAAGAAAAAGAGGTTTTTGTAATGAAGACAAAATTGATGGAGCTTTTAGGAATACAATACCCTGTCATCCAGGGCGGTATGGCATGGGTAGCGGAATATCATCTGGCGGCGGCTGTGTCAGAGGCAGGTGGACTGGGACTGATTGGGGCGGCAAGCGCTCCGGGGGACTGGGTGAGGGAGCAGGTGCGTAAGGCGAAAGAACTGACAAACAAGCCCTTTGGCGTGAATATCATGCTGATGAGTCCTTATGCGGATGAAGTCGCAAAGGTGATTGTGGAGGAAGAAGTGCCGGTGGTGACGACGGGGGCGGGTTCTCCGGAAAAGTACATGAAGATGTGGAAGGAAGCAGGAGTCAAGGTCATTCCGGTGGTTGCTTCGGTGGCACTTGCGCGCAGGATGGAGCGCTGCGGGGCGGACGCGGTTGTGGCAGAGGGAATGGAGTCCGGCGGCCACGTCGGCGAGAGTACAACGATGACACTGGTTCCGCAGGTTGTGGATGCAGTGGAGATTCCGGTTGTGGCAGCAGGAGGGATTGCCGATGGCAGAGGAATCGCGGCGGCACTGATGCTCGGGGCACAGGGAGTGCAGATGGGAACCTGCTTTATTGTGACGAAGGAATCCCAGGTCCACGAGAATTATAAAAAATGTATCCTGAAGGCCAGAGACATTGATACCCGTGTGACCGGACGCTCCACAGGCCACCCGGTGCGTGCACTTAGAAATCAGATGACGAAGGAATATCTGAAAAGAGAACAGGAGGGTGCAAGTTTTGAAGAACTGGAAAACCTGACCCTGGGCGGCCTTCGCAAAGCCGTAGTCGAAGGAGATGTGGTAAATGGCAGTGTGATGTCCGGGCAGATTGCCGGACTGGTCAGGGAAGAGTCGAGCTGTGAAGAGCTGATTCAGAGATTGATGCGGGAACTGGAGTCGCTGGGCATTCCATCATGATGTGAGGGCATAAGAACCGCCGGGCATTCTATGATGCGAGGGCAAAAGAACCGGCGGCGGTAAGTGCAGGAGGAACTTTATGGGAAATAAAGAAAAAACAGCATGGATATTTCCAGGCCAGGGTGCACAAAAATGCGGCATGGGAAAAGACTTTTATGAGAATAGTAAAATCGCCAGGGAGATTTTTGACGAGGCTTCCCGGTTATTGGAAATGGATATGAGGAAGCTGTGTTTTGAAGAAAATGAGCGGTTGGATCAGACAGAATATACTCAGGCAGCGCTTGTAACGACCTGCCTGGCTATGGCGGAGGCGCTGAAGGAGAAACTTCCGGCGCCGGACGTGACAGCAGGACTGAGCCTGGGAGAATATTGTGCACTTGCAGAGGCAGGGGGCATGAAGATTGGGGATGCCATCACGACAGTGCGCAAACGAGGTATTTTCATGCAAAATGCAGTTCCAGACGGGAAGGGCGCCATGTCAGCGGTTTTAGGATTGCCGGGGGAAACCATTGAGGAGGCAATCGAAGGCGTGGAGGATGTGTATGTTGCGAATTTTAATTGTCCAGGCCAGATTGTAATCACCGGGTATTCCCAGGCAGTGGAAAAAGCGTCGGCTATTTTGCTGGAGGCCGGGGCAAAGCGGGTGCTTCCATTGAAGGTCAGCGGGCCTTTCCATTCTCCGATGATGAAAGAAGCAGGAATCTTGCTTGGGCAGGTTTTGGAAAATGTGGAATTAGAGCCTTTGCAATTTCCATATGTAGCCAATGCCACAGCAGACTATGTGAAGGATATCAGTGAAACCAGAAGGCTTCTAAAGGAGCAGGTGGCATCTCCGGTGCGCTGGCAGCAGAGCATGGAGCGGATGATTGCGGATGGTGTGACGACCTTCGTGGAAATCGGGCCGGGGAAGACACTGGCAGGATTTCTGAGGAAAATTAACCGGGATGTAAAGGTAATCAATATAGCGGCATGGGAAGATCAGGAAAAGTTGTGAGGGAGTATGAAAAAATGAGATTTCAAGGACAGACAGCCGTGGTGACCGGGGCATCACGGGGGATTGGAAAAGCAATCTCTCTGAGGCTTGCGGCAGAGGGCGCCACAGTAGCCATTAATTACCGCGGTTCTAAAGAGCGGGCGGAAGCAGTGAAAGCGCAGATTGAGGAAGCGGGGGGAACGGCGTATCTGTTTCCCTGTGACGTGGCAGATTTTTCGGCCTGTGAGTCATTTTTAAAGTCAGTCGCAGAGCAGACAGGGCGGTTGGACATTCTTGTTAATAATGCAGGGATTACACGCGACGGACTGCTCATGCGTATGAGCGAGGAAGATTACGATGCGGTGCTCGATACAAACCTGAAGGGGACATTCAACTGCATCCGGTTTGCGGCACGGCAGATGTTGAAGCAGAGGAAGGGGCGGATTATCAATATTTCCTCTGTGTCCGGAGTACTGGGAAATGCAGGGCAGGCCAATTATTCGGCGTCGAAAGCCGGTATCATTGGTTTGACGAAATCTGCGGCAAGGGAGCTTGCAAGCCGCGGAATCACGGTCAATGCGATTGCACCGGGATTTGTGAATACGGAGATGACCGAGGGTCTCTCTGAGAAAGTGAAGAGCAGTGCAGTAGCACAGATTCCTTTGGGGACTTTTGGGGAGCCTTGGGATATTGCGGAAGCAGCGGTTTTCCTGGCATCAGAAGGAGCACGGTATATTACCGGACAGGTGCTGCATGTGGACGGCGGCATGGCGATGTAGGAGCCGGTAAGGATAGTCTAGAAAGGGAGAGAGCGATGAAAAGAAGAGTAGCGGTGACCGGATTGGGGGCAGTCACTCCAATCGGCAATACGGTGGATGAATTCTGGAAAAGTATCAGGGAGGGGAAAGTTGGAATCGGTCCGATTACCAAATTTGATGCGTCGCAATATGATGTGAAAATCGCTGCAGAAGTAAAGGGCTTTGTGGCAAAGGAAAGGCTGGATTTCAAATCAGCAAAGCGGATGGAACTTTTTTCCCAGTATGCTGTTGCTGCGGCCAAAGAAGCATTTGCCGATGCCGGGATTGATATGACTCAGGAGGAGCCGTACCGAGCGGGCGTGATCATAGGTTCAGGGATTGGGAGTCTGAAAACTGTGGAGGACAACTATATGAGAATCCAGGAAAAAGGTCCGTCACGGGTGAATCCACTGATGGTGCCGTTGATGATTTCCAACATGGCAGCCGGGAATGTTTCGATTCAGTTAGGACTGAAAGGAAAATGTACCAATGTAGTGACAGCTTGTGCGACAGGTACAAATTGTATCGGGGATGCATTTCGTGCAATCCAGTATGATGATGCCGATATCATGCTGGCCGGCGGTACAGAGAGCTGTATCTGCCCGTCCGGTGTTGCAGGATTTACCGGATTGACGGCATTGTCAAAAACGGAGGACCCGCTGCGTGCGTCGATTCCATTTGATAAGGACAGGAGTGGATTCGTACTGGGAGAGGGGGCCGGAGTCGTGGTCCTGGAAGAACTGGAGCATGCGAAGCGCAGAGGTGCACACATTTATGCGGAGCTGGCGGGATATGGATGCACAGGGGATGCTTACCATATTACGTCTCCCGCAGAAGACGGAGAAGGCGCGGGCATGGCTATGAAACTGGCTATGAAAGAAGGGGGCGCTGCTCCGGAAGAGATTGATTATATCAATGCTCATGGAACCAGTACATTTTACAACGATCTGTATGAAACCCGTGGAATCAAGTTTGCAATGGGAGAGGCCGCCCGGCAGGTGGTTGTCAATTCGACGAAATCTATGATTGGCCACCTTCTCGGCGCCGCCGGCGGAGTGGAGTTTGTGACCTGCGTCAAGACGATACAGGATGGATTTATACATCAGACTGTAGGGACTAGGGAAGCAGGCGAGGAATGTGATTTGAATTATGCTATCGGTGCGCCTGTTGAGAAGGAAGTGAATTTCTGCCTGACCAATTCTCTTGGATTTGGGGGGCATAATGCGACCCTGTTGTTGAAGAAATATGATGGCACTCTGTGACTTATGAAATGAACCATACAGTGAAGTGTATGGGATTTCCCAAAAGTATTCTTATAATAGTAGAGGTGACAGGATGAAATTTGAACAGGTATTACAGTTGGTGGATGCTGTCTCAGTTTCCGCCTTGACGGAATTCAAATATGAAGAAGGCGGAGTCAAGATTGCCATGAAAAAGGCATCAGACGGAACAGTAGAAGGAATCTCTGTACCTGTGCGTATTCAGGGGCAGGAGACGAAGGCGGAAGAAGGAGCAGAAGGCGTGCGGAGTGCACAGGCGGCTGCTATGGAGCAGGCGGATGGAAGCGTACAGCAGACAGAATCCGGACAAGTGGTAACCTCTCCTCTGGTAGGGACCTTTTATGCGGCGCCGTCAGAAGATGCGGAGCCCTTTGTACAAGTGGGGGACCAGGTGAAAAAGGGACAGGTTCTGGCAATCGTTGAGGCCATGAAGCTGATGAATGAGATTGAGAGTGATTTCAGCGGCAAAGTGGTAAAAATTCTGGCGGAGAATGGAAAGGCCGTAGAATACGGACAGCCGTTGTTTGTGATAGCATAAAGCGCTGTATAGAGAAACGTTTGTGGAAAAAGTTGACAGAGGAATCTGTCTGTAAAACATTTTATTGATATAAAGGAATGAGTATGGAGGGAAACAGAGGAGATGAATAGTCTGGATACGAAGCAGATTATGGAGATTATTCCGCACAGGCATCCATTTCTGCTTGTAGATTATATTGAAGATTATGAGCCGGGACAGTATGCTATTGGCTATAAATGTGTGACTTACCGGGAAGATTTTTTTGCCGGCCATTTTCCAGGGGAACCGGTCATGCCGGGAGTCCTGATTGTGGAAGCACTGGCACAGGTGGGCGCTGTGGCGATTTTGAGTATGCCGGAGCATAAAGGAAAGATTGCATTTTTCGGAGGAATCCAGAAATGCAGATTTAAAGGAATGGTACGGCCCGGAGATAAGCTGAGGCTTGAGACAAAAATCATCAAGCAGAAGGGTCCCTATGGAGTGGGGGAAGCAACGGCCACTGTGGACGGCCGTCTGGCTGCCAGTGCGGAATTATCATTTATGGTGGGATAAGCAAAGGCTGTGGGATTGTTCCTGAACTGTGTGTGATGATATCTGCTTTGCAGTATAATGGTTACAAGTGGAAGGAGAGACTATGATAGGGAAAGTATTGATTGCCAATCGGGGGGAAATTGCAGTACGCATTATCCGTGCGTGCCGGGAAATGGGGATTGAGACGGTTGCAGTCTATTCAGAGGCTGACAGGGAGGCTTTGCATACCCAGCTTGCGGATGAAGCAGTCTGTATTGGTCCGGCGCCGTCAGCACAAAGCTATCTGAGTATGGAGCAGATCATAAGCGCCACTGTGACGACCGGCGCGGATGCCATACACCCAGGATTTGGATTTCTTTCGGAGAACAGCAGATTTGCAGAATTGTGTGAGCAATGCCATATCACTTTTATTGGACCTGGCTCTGATATTATCCGTAGAATGGGAAATAAGCAGGAAGCAAGAAATACCATGATTGCTGCGGGTGTGCCGGTGGTTCCGGGAAGTACAGAGCCTTTGACGGATGCAAAAGAGGGAGCTAAAATTGCAGAGAAGATTGGCTATCCGGTCATTGTGAAGGCAGCCCTTGGCGGGGGCGGAAAAGGGATGCGTGTGGCGGGGACTCCGGAGGAGTTTGAAGCCAGCTTCCATACGGCGCAGAAGGAAGCGCAGATGGCCTTTGGTGACGGGACCATGTATCTGGAGCATTATGTGAGTCATCCCCGTCACATTGAGTTTCAGATTTTGGCAGACCAATATGGAAATACAATTCATCTAGGCGAACGGGACTGTTCTATCCAAAGGAATCACCAGAAGATGATAGAAGAGGCGCCTTCTGCGGCGCTGTCGGAAGAACTGCGCGCTAAAATGGGGGAAGCAGCGGTCCGGGCAGCGAAGGCCGCAGGTTATGTGAACGCAGGGACCGTAGAATTTTTGCTGGAAAATAACCAGCAGTTTTATTTTATGGAGATGAACACCCGTATCCAGGTGGAACACCCGGTCACAGAGTGGGTGACAGGTATTGACCTGGTAAAAGAACAGATTCGGATTGCCGATGGCAGAAACTTAAGCTATACGCAGGAGGATGTGAAGATTACCGGACATGCCATTGAATGCCGGATTAACGCGGAAAATCCTTCTAAGAATTTCCGGCCGTCACCAGGAACGATTACGGATATGTATCTGCCGGGAGGAAAAGGGGTACGGATTGATTCCGCTATTTACTCAGGATATACAGTGCCTCCTTATTATGACTCTATGCTGGCGAAGCTGATTGTCCATGCAAAAAACCGGAAAGAGGCAATCCGGAAGATGCGCAGTACATTGGGTGAGGTGATCATTGAGGGAATTGATACCAATGTAGACTATCAGTATGATATCCTGAACCACCCGGATTTCATATCTGGAAAGATTGATATTGAGTTCATTGAGAAGATGTGAGATAATAAAAAAGCAGAAGCAGATTATACAGACTGTTTTTATTGTCTATATAAATTGCTTGGATGCTTTATGAGGGAAGATGCCAATGAAGCTTCAGAATATGTTTAAGAAAACCAATAGAAAGAATCATATTGTCACCAGTGAGACACGGCCGGAGGTACCGGAAGGGCTCCTTCGGAAATGTAACAAATGTGGCGCCGCAATCATTGCTGAGGATGTGAGGGAGGGGAACTATATCTGTCCGAAATGTCACGGATATTTCCGTGTGCACGCACGCCGGCGGATTGAGTTGGTAGCGGACGCAGGGACGTTTGAAGAATGGGACCAAGAGATGGTATCCCGTAATCCACTTCATTTCAGAGGCTATGAAGAGAAGCTGAAAAGCCTGCAGGAAAAAACAGGACTCACTGAGGCGGTAATCACCGGAAAAGCGGAGATTGAGGGGCAGCCTGTGGTAATCGGTGTGTGTGACGGACGTTTTTTGATGGCCAGTATGGGGGAGGCCGTGGGTGAAAAGATTACCCGTGCCATAGAACGTGCCACAGAAGAAAAACTTCCGGTCATCCTGTTTGCCTGTTCCGGAGGCGCCAGAATGCAGGAGGGAATCGTTTCTTTGATGCAGATGGCAAAGACTTCTGCCGCACTGAAACGGCACAGTGATGCAGGACAGCTTTATATTTCTGTTCTCACAGACCCTACCACAGGAGGCGTGACTGCAAGTTTTGCAATGCTGGGGGATATCATTCTTGCAGAACCGAATGCATTGATTGGGTTCGCAGGACCGCGGGTAATCGAGCAGACCATTGGACAGAAGCTTCCAAAAGGCTTTCAGCGCTCTGAATTTCTTCTGGAACATGGATTCATAGACCGGATTGTAGAGCGGGAAGAACTGAAAGCAGTCCTGGGACAAATTTTGAAGCTCCATGGGGCGTCTGGTAATAAAATCGCAGAAGAAAAGCCAGAGGAACCGTTTGGGCAGGATGACGATGTCAGGGCGGCTTTTGGAGAACAGAAGCAGGGAGAAAAGTTTAGTGCGTGGGAAAGCGTACAGATTTCCAGGCGCAAAGACAGACCTGTGGGAAGTGACTATATCTCTCATCTGTTTACAGATTTTATGGAACTTCATGGTGACCGCTATTATAAGGACGATCCTGCGATTGTAGGCGGACTGGCATATTTTCAGGGGATTCCGGTGACGGTCATTGCGCAGGCAAAGGGAAAGTCAACCAAAGAAAATGTGGAGCATAATTTTGGAATGCCGTCCCCGGATGGATATCGGAAGGCGCTGCGTCTGATGAAGCAGGCGGAGAAATTCCACCGCCCGGTGATTTGTTTTGTAGATACACCGGGGGCTTTCTGTGGTTTGGAGGCAGAAGAGCGGGGGCAGGGAGAAGCAATTGCAAGAAACCTGTTTGAGCTTTCAGCTTTGAGGACACCGATTCTTACAGTCATTATCGGAGAAGGCGGAAGCGGGGGCGCTCTTGCCATGGCTGTGGCGGATGAGGTATGGATGCTGGAACATTCGGTGTATTCGATTCTTTCTCCGGAAGGGTTTGCAAGTATTTTATGGAAGGACAGCAAACGGGCGGATGAGGCGGCGGAGGTGATGAAGCTGACCGCATCTGACTTAAAGGAACTGGGGATGATTGAGAAGGTGATTTTGGAGCCGGCGGATTATACGGATGAGAATATGAATGAGGTATGTGAGGTATTGGAATCCCAAATAGAAGTGTTTCTGAAAACATATGCGGGGATGGAGATTGAAGCACTTACGGAAAAGAGGTATCAGCGTTTTCGGAAGATGTAGGAAGGATAGGTGGAAACTATGGATGCATATAAGACGATCAACGATGTCCTTGTGAATTTATTTCATGAAATCTGGGAACTGGAAGAGAAGGCAATCATAACAGATGAGTTTCGGGATATCAGCAACAACGATATGCATATCATAGAAGCCATTGGTTTGGGAGCGGGCAGGACGATGTCTGCAGTTGCCAGAAGCCTTGGGATTACGGCAGGCTCTCTCACGACTTCCATGAACAGCCTGGTGAAGAAGAAATATGTAGAACGGGGACGCTGTGAGGAGGACCGGAGAGTGGTGTATATCAGCCTCACAGAGAAGGGAAGAAAAGCATATGGGCATCATGCGGATTTTCATCGGCAGATGATTAATGCTGCACTTGAGAGATTGAGTGAGGAGGAGATTCCGCTGCTGGTAAAAACGTTGGACAGTCTTGCATCGTTTTTCAGGAATTATGGGGAACAGAAGGAAATATAAAATGGATATGGAAGGAAAGGGCATCGGTAACAGGATGCCCTTTTAGCGTGAAAAGAGGATTTTATGAATCGGACTTTAATGTATCGGATTGGTGAAGCAGAGCATGGACTGCGGATTGAGCAATATCTTCGCCGCAGAGGCTATTCCAGGCAGAATCTGACAGAACTGAAAAAAATGCCAGACAGCGTCCGGCTTAATGGAGACGGATGTGTATTAAAGAAAAAAATGTCAGCAGGCGATGAACTGGTGGTGCAGATTGAGGAAATGGAGGGTTCTGAAAAAATACCGCCCACAGATATCCCGCTAGATATTATATATGAAGATGAAGATTTACTGGTTGTGAATAAACCGGCCGGACTTCCCATGCATCCATCCATGAAGAATTATAACTATTCTCTGGCTAATGCCCTTGTGTGGTATTATCAGCAGCAGGGGCAGCCATTTGTTTTTCGCTGTGCAAACCGTCTGGACAGGGATACCTCAGGACTGACTGTCATCGCAAAGCATATGGTCAGTGCCAATATGTTGTCTGCCATGGGATATCGGCATGAGATTGAGAGAGAGTATCTGGCAATTGTGCGGGGCTGTGTCCATCCATCTTCTGGTACGATTGATGCTCCGCTGTCGCGTAAGGAAGGATCTATTATTGAACGAAAAGTCGATTTTGAGCATGGGGAACGTGCCGTGACACACTATCATGTGGTAGAGGAAAAAAATGGGCACAGCCTGGTTTCCCTTCGGCTGGAAACAGGGCGTACCCATCAAATACGTATTCATATGAAATATCTTGGTTTTCCGCTGATTGGTGATTATCTTTATAATCCGGATATGGAGTATATTAGCCGCCAGGCATTGCATTCTTATCGTCTGGGATTTTCTCATCCAATCACAAATGAAAGAATGAATTTTACTGCTCCGCTGCCGGAGGATATGCAGAGAGTTTGGATATCACATTAAACTTAGTTGAATTTTATTCTTGGACTGCTTTCTTTTGAGACATCTTTTGGAATAGGACAAATAAAAAGTTGCCTTTTAACTGCCGGATTGATATACTAAACATAGATTGGCTGCCGGTATCAGCCGCGGCAAAGAACTCAGAAACCCATATTTACAGTTGAAAGATGAGGAACTATGTTATGAAAAAGAAAAAGCCTTTACAGGAGATTATTTATGCTGTTTTTCTTCTGGCGGCCATTATCCTTTTGTTTTTCTGGTTTACGACACAGAACAGCAGACGCACAGAGGAGCAGAACAGAGAATATGCAGCCGATTCGGCGCGTCTGAAGTCTGAGCAGATTGATGACGAACTGAATAATGCCCTGCTCCGGATTAATACCTATGCATATTTTGTGGGTGAAAGTCTGACCGAACCCACGATTACAGCGCAAATGCTCGAAAAAATGGAAGAAAACTCCCAATTCGATGCCATTATGTTTACGGATATTAACGGGATAGACTATGCTTCCGATGGGCGTACTGCTGACGTGACGCAGAGGCGTTTTTATATTGATGGAATCAGCGGAAACAGTAACATTGAGATTATATTTGATCCTCATTTTTTTGATGAGACTATGGCATGTTTTTATGCCCCGGTCTACTTTGGAGATCAGATTGTTGGTGTACTTCGCGGCGCTTTTCTGGCTGAGGAATATTTAAGAAGCATGCTTACGACCACATATTTTGGAGAAGAGGCCCAGGTATTCTTGTGTGCGCCGGATGGCAGAGTGATCGCCAGCTCTAACGGCACGGTTTATGAAAACCACCTTCTTGACACGCTGACAGACACAGGCGTAATTGACCAGACGGCTGCCAGTCAGGTCCGGCAGGTTTTTGAACATGGCGGGGAAGGTACTTTTGCATGCGATTCTTCTAACCTGACGGATAACATCTGTGTTACGTACCTTCCACAGAATGAATACGTTTTAGTCCAGACATTTCCCAAAAATGTTACACAGCGCATGATCACAGAAGAAAATCTTGTGGGAATCCAACTGGAAATCATGCTTATTGCTTTGTTTGCTGTCTACATTATTATTATTCTGATTCGTGCCGGACACAAACGGAAACAGTTGGAAAAAGAGAACCGGGAGATGGGATACATTATAAGCGGTGTCAACACACTGTTTTCAAGGTTTGCTATGGCTGATTTTGAGGAGGACACCTACCAGTATCTGGCTGGGACAAGACCGGAGGGCGAAGGAATTGCAGACAGCGGAAGCTACCAGGATATTGTAGACTATCTGGCATCCTTCGTGGAAGAAAGCCATTATCAGGAATTTGTAGATTTTATGGATAAAAACGCCATTATTGCGGCGATGTCAGAACACAATGACCTGCGGTATGAGCATCGTGTAATAAGAGCCGGACATATAGAGTGGGAACATATGAATGTTGTCTGCCTGGAAAGACAAAATAATCAGGTCTCCAAGGTTTTATTTATCCGTCAGAATGTAACAGAGTTAAAGGAAAAGGAACTGCGTATCCAGGCGGAAAGGTCACTTGCAAACCGCAAAGAGAGACAGTACCAGATTGCAATTATGTCCAGTTCCTTCTGCAGTTTTGAGTTTAACTTAACCCAGAATCTTGTGGAGCAGGATATCATCGGAATCGTAGATGGGCAGAAGGTATCGTTCCTTGAAAGAGTGGGACTGGAGGCACCATGTAAGATTTCAGAGTATTTTAAAAACTGGGAGCCATATGTTCTGTCGGAATCCATGGAAAATTATTCTGCTGTTGTTAATACAGAGAATCTGCTCAGATGTTTTGAGAAAGGTGACAGGGAAGTCGTTGCTGAGTACTGGGTAGAAAATTTCGCTCAGGACCAGATGTGTGTACGTCAGTCCTTTGTCATGACGCAGGATGACAATACAGGCGACATTATGGTTATGGTGGTATCAAAAGATATTACGGAACAGGTCAGAAAACAGAGAGAGCAGACACAGGCTCTCCAGGATGCGCTGATGCAGGCGCAGCATGCCAACAGGGCAAAGACTACATTTTTGTCCAATATGTCTCATGATATCCGTACTCCAATGAATGCCATCATAGGATTTTCCACGATTGCTGTCAGTCATATAGACAACAAGGAACAGGTTTTGGATTGTCTGCAGAAAGTGCTTTCTTCCAGCAACCATCTTTTGAGTCTGATCAATGATATTCTTGATATGAGCAGGATTGAGAGCGGGAAAGTTCAGATTAAAGAGCAGGAGTGCAATATTTCCGAACAGATGCATAACCTGGTCAATATTATTCAGCCTCAGATAAAAGCAAAACAGCTTGAATTATTTATTGATACGTTCGAGGTTGCCAATGAGGATGTGATAGCCGATCCTTTGAAATTAAATCAGGTGTTCATTAATCTGTTAAGCAATGCGGTGAAATATACGCATTCAGGAGGTACAGTCTCGTTCCGGATCATGCAGAAGACGACATTCCGGCATGGATACGGGGATTACCTGTTTATCATTAAGGACAATGGCATTGGTATGTCACCGGATTTTGTGAAACATATCTTTGAACCCTTTGAGCGTGAGTCTACCGTGACACAGAGCGGTATTCAGGGAACCGGACTGGGTATGGCTATTACGAAAAATATTGTGGAGATGATGAACGGCACTATCAGCGTTGAAAGCGAGATGGGCAAGGGCAGTACATTTACGGTAGAATTAGAATTAAAGCTGCAGGATACAGAAAAAAATATGGAACAGATCAGGGAACTGGAGGGCTTGCGGGCGTTGGTTGTGGATGATGATTTCAACATCTGTGACAGTGTCAGCAAGATGCTGAAGCAGATTGGCCTGCGCTCCGAGTGGACAACTTCCGGTAAAGAGGCAGTGTATCGTGCCAGAAGTGCTTATGAGGAAGGGGATTCCTACCATACATTTATTATTGACTGGCAGATGCCGGGACTCAGTGGAGTGGAAACTGCCAGAAAGATTCGGGATGTGATCGGCGGTGAGGTTCCTATTATCATTTTGACTGCATATGACTGGACGGATATTGAAGAGGAGGCAAAGGCTGCGGGAGTTACTGCGTTCTGTGCGAAGCCTCTGTTTATGTCTGATTTAAAAATGGTTTTGCTTGCTGCGAACAATCTGTTGGATAAGCAGGAGGACATTCCGGAATGGACCCAGGCTGATTTCGGCGGAAGACGTATTCTTCTGGTAGAGGACAATGAATTAAACCGTGAGATAGCAGAGATGATTCTCGAAGAGGCTGGTTTCCTTGTGGACACGGCGCCGGACGGGACTGACGCGGTGGCAATCATGGAAAAGGCGGAGGAAAATTATTATGATGCGATTTTAATGGATGTGCAGATGCCGGTTATGAATGGCTATGAAGCGACCAGGACTATTCGCAGGCTTCCCAGAAAAGATGTGAGGGATCTGCCTATCATTGCAATGACAGCCAATGCTTTGGAGGAGGATAAGGAGGCGGCGTTGAAAAACGGGATGAATGCTCATATTGCCAAACCTCTTGATATGGATATTTTCATATCTGTACTTCAGAAGTTTCTTGTGTAAATCATAGGGTTCAAAACAGGGGGCAGAGATTACTCTGCCCCCTGTTATATGTAGTGTGCCTGACGGATGCCGAAATAGGTACTTTATTGGCTCGGATGCCGTGCAGCGGAGTGCACAGCACCGTGAACAGAAACTTTAATATGACAATTTTGTCACTCAAAAATTCACTCCAGTGTCATATGGTATCTGTATAATATAGAATATCCTTACAGACAATCATTCTGCAAGGCAGATTGGTTACAAAATACAGATAGCAGGCAGAAGCTTGCTTGTGCGACAGATTGGTTACAATACAAGGGGGCATGATTATGGAGATATTAAGATGTGAAAACCTTTCAAAAATTTATGGTTCCGGAGACACTTGTGTAAAAGCGCTGAATGAAATTTCTTTTTCGGTGGAGGCAGGAGAATTTGTATCTATTGTAGGACCTTCCGGGAGCGGAAAATCTACCTTGCTGCATATCCTGGGCGGAGTGGATAAACCGACTTCAGGAAAGGTGTTTATAAGCGGAACGGATATCCACGCACTGAATGAGGATAAGCTTGCCATATTCAGGAGGAGGCAGATTGGGCTGATCTATCAGTTTTATAATCTCCTCCCGGTTTTGAATGTGGATGAGAATATTGTACTGCCGCATCTTCTGGACGGCAGGAGGTTAGACAGGGAGCGGTTGGACATGGTGGTAGAAAGTATGGGGCTGTCAGACAGGAGGAATAACCTGCCGGGGCAGCTCTCCGGGGGGCAGCAGCAGAGAGTTTCGATTGGCCGGGCATTATATAACCACCCTGCAATAATTTTGGCGGATGAGCCCACGGGCAATCTGGATCGCAAAAACGGAGCGGAGATCATCCGGCTTTTGAAAGAATCCAACCAGAACCAAAAACAGACATTGCTGCTGATTACACATGACGAAAGCATTGCCCTGCAGGCTGACCGGATGATCAGCATTGAGGATGGACGTATCACAAGGGATGAACGTATTCGGCTGTCAGGAGGTGACCTGTCATGAAGAAAAATATTGTGTTTTACGTCACCAGACAGTATATGAAGCAGAATAAAGGGAGGACCTTGACGACATTCGCAGGGATTGTGTTCATGGTACTGCTCATGACCTGTGTGTTTGTGGGGAAAGATACGGGGATTCGCTATCTGCAGGATGTAGCAGCTTTAAAAGACGGAAAGTGGCATGTCAGCATGTACGGCATCACTTCAAAGGAATATGAGGAAGTCCTTGAAGTTCCCAGTGTGAGGGAAACTGCGGTTTCGTCGGCTTATGGCAATACAGAATTTAAGGCTTCCGCAAATGTGGAGCGTCCTTATCTGAATGTGAAGGCTTATGAAGCGCCCTGCTTTGACTGGATGAACATCAAGCTTTCCAAAGGGAAGCTTCCGGAGAATTCGCAGGAAATCATTGTCAGTGAGAGCGCAGTGGAGGATGGCGCGGATATTGCCGTGGGGGACCAAGTGGAAGCAGCGTTTTTTGAACGTTCCATTACCGGCATCAATCCGGAAGTGGAAGAAACCGTATTTCCTTTTTACGGTGTGACTGTGAAATGTGAGGAGACAAAGGATGTTCCGGAGGAATTCCCGTATTTTGGGGACAATCCGGATTTCCGGGAGAACCAGGAATTTACAGGAAAAAAGGAGACCTACAAGGTGGTCGGAATCATGGAGACGCCTTTTTATGAACAGATGGGAGCCGCAGGATACACGGCGCTCACATTGTTGGAGGAGAACCAGGCGGCAGCGCTAGAGGAATTTAACCTGTCCATAATCCTGGATCAGAAGCAGGACAGTGATATGAGCATACTGCGGCAGGTTGCCGGAGCCCACGAGATGGACGTGAATGATTACCTGCTGGCGTTTACTGCAAGAAGCTCGGATGATACCTTTAATCTTGTTGTCAGATATATGACCGTATTCTTTTTGTTTTTCATTATGGCGGCTTCCGTTCTTTTGATATATAATGTGTTTGACATGTCCTTTCAGGAGCGAAGCAGGTATCTGGGAATGCTCTGCTCCATTGGGGCGACCGGAAGGCAGAAGCGGAGCAGTATTTATTATGAAGCCTTTTTTCTGCTGATTTTTGCATTGCCTGTGGGGATTTTGCTGGGAATCGGGGTGATAAAGCTCGCTATGGCGGCGTTTCGTCCGCTGATTGGTTCGGTTATGAGTATTAAAACCACTGTAGATATCTACCCGGCAGTGATTCAAATATCCTGGGAGAATCTTGCGGCAGTATCCGCGGCAAGTATCGTGACGGTTCTGGTTTCGGCATGGCTTCCGGCAAGGAAGATTGGGAAAATCGGACCGGTGGAATGTATCCGCGGCAATCTGTGGAAAAAGAACCGGCAGTATACAATGAATGTTCCGTTTATCCACACCTTTGGAGCAGAAGGAATGCTAGCAAAAAATATGCTCCTGCGGCGGAATAAAAAAGCCAGGTCGGTAGGCTCTGCTGCCGCTGTTTTTATGGTGGTTTTGATTGTGACTCTGTTTGGCTCCAATGCGATACACAGTGTCATTGATGCGAAGACAGATAATATTACGCTTGATATCAATACGGACCGCTATGATTATATGCTGTATTCACAAGGGGCAGGGTTTGCGGCATTGAAGGAAGAAATCCAAAAAGATGCAGGAGTAGAGAGCACAGCACAGTGGCGGGAAGGAATGTTCGCGGGGGATGTGCCTGTGGAGGTGTATGGAAAAGAATACTGGGATTCGCTGCACAGCATTTACAACCTGTATTATCACAGGGAACTGACAGAAGAGGAGTTTCAGGAGAACAGCCCTTACGGACAGGGCAATTATATGCCTGTCAGCCTTCTTTCCGTAGATGACGATACATGGACAGAGATGGCGGAGAAGACAGAGGCTGATATGGAGATACTGACGGATACCAGGCGGACGTCGGCGCTTGTGGTGAATACCGGAGGCATGTCCACTTCTACTTATCGGATTGAGGGGATGACGCCGGAACGTTACCGTTTTTATCATATTTCCAGGATGACAGATTTGAAAGAGGGAGATACGATACCGCTTCGTATTTATTCTTACGAGAAGCAGCAGGAGGTGGAGACGCCTGTTGATATCGCGGGATGTGTGGACGCAGAGCAATTGGAGGGCTATGTATCTTTTGGCAGCGACAATCATTATATCTGGCTCATTGTAAATGAGGAGACCGGCACACGGTTCGCGGAACTTATGAGGGAGGAGGACGAGGACAATGTCTGGATGGCTCCCATGCTTTTTATCCGTATGAACGGGGAACCTACGGACCTCATAGAAAAGCTGCAGCAGCTCAGCGACAAGGAGGATGCGGCATTTGCCATTGCACAAACCGGGATCTATACGACAATCGTGGATGCTGTTTCCGATATCGTGGATGTGATGCTGATTAGTTTTGTAGCGCTGACATCCGTCATCTGTCTTTTGAATCTGTTTAATTCCATCCGGGGATGGATTCTGGAGAGCAGACAGGAATTTGCGGTGCTGAAGTCTGTAGGAATGACTGCAGGCCAGATAAAAAAGATGTTGTTATATGAATGTGCAGGGATTTTCCTGTGGGCGCTGCTGCTGGCAGGGGGATTCTCGGGAATCCTGATCTTCATTGTCCGGTCAGGACTGACAAGGATATTTGGGGTTCTGGTGCTGCCCATGCCATGGATGGTGATTGCTGCCGCGGTGGTGAGCGCAGGGGGTGTTTTGTGTGGGCTTGCACTCGAGCGCTTCGGGAAGGAGAGACAGGAGGATTTGTTTGAGAGCATCCGGAGGGAAAGCGTGTGACTGGCCCGGCAATCGGCGAGGCATGTTAGGCGCTGTCAGGAAATAAAATTGCCGCAGCAAAGATAAGGAGGAGCAGTATGAAGGTTTTGGTTGTGGAAGATGATGAGATCATCCGGGATGGATTGAAATTTGCGTTGATGCAGGAGAACTATGATGTGATTTCTGCATCCACCGTATCAGAAGCAATGGAGCAGATCCATGCTGGTCTGGATATCGGCTTTTATCTGTTGGATATTATGCTGCCGGATGGTGACGGATATCAGGTCTGCCGGGAGATACGGAAAAGCAGCCAGGCTCCTATCTTGTTTCTGACTGCCTGTGAGGATGAGGTGCATACCGTGATGGCTCTGGAGCAGGGGGCGGATGATTATATCTCCAAACCCTTCCGTATCCGGGAATTGATGGCGAGAATGAAAGCAATCCTCAGAAGGACTTCCGGAACGGGGGAGACTTCGGAGAAGATTATCCGGGTGGGAAACAACCAGATTAATCTGCAGACAGGAAGAGTTTACTCGGATAATGAGGAAATTATTTTGACGGCAATGGAATACAAGTTACTGCTGATTTTTCTGAACCATCGGGGACAGGTTTTGACAAGAGGGCAGATTTTAGAAAGTATCTGGGACGAGGCGGGGGATTTTGTAAATGATAATACCTTGAGTGTTTATGTCAAAAGGCTTCGCAGGAAGTTGGGAGACACGCCGGAAGGACAGTTGATCCATACGGTGCGGGGAACCGGATATCGGATGGAGTGAATGTGAATGGAAATTGTGATACAGCTTATCATTCTTGGAATCGCGGGGATAGTATGCATGTTATCCGGCGATTTATATGTAACCTGCTTCGTTTTGGGAATATGTGCGTTCCTTTTGGTTTTCATCTCTGTAATGGCACGGCACAGGCGGGAAAAGAGGCTGGAGGAACTGATCATGTATCTGATGAAGCTGCAGGATCATCCGGAACTTCCAAAACTGGAAAAATACCGTGAAGGTCAGCTTGGAATTCTGCAGAGTGAAATTTACAAGCTTGTCATGCAGTTTCGGGAAAAATCTTCCGGGGCTGTAAGGGAAAAAGAGTATCTTGCAGGGATGCTTTCCGACATTTCACATCAGATTAAAACACCTTTGACGTCCATTACGATCATGACGGATTTATTGAAGAACCCGAATCTGGATGAAGGGAAACGGGCAGAATTTACGGACAAGATTGATTCTCAGGTGACCCGGATTACATGGCTGATTCGGAATCTGCTGACGCTGTCTCAGTTGGATGCCAATATGCTGAGACTGAAGAGGGAAGATGTTGCGGCTCAGGAAATTCTGTTAAAGGCCTGTCAGCCATTTGAAGTATTGGCCGAATTAAAAGGTGTGGAGCTGACGGCTATGGCAGATAAAGAAATTCGATTGTCCTGCGATAAACATTGGACCACAGAAGTGATTTCAAACATTGTTAAAAATAGTCTGGAGCATACCTCATCGGGCGGGAAAGTTGAAATCAGAGTCAGCCAGAATAATTTCACAACGAATATTTTTATTGAGGATAATGGGGAAGGGATTGCAAAGGAGCATCTGCCTCATATATTTGAACGGTTTTATAAGGTCGGGAATTCTTCCAATGACAGTGTGGGGATTGGGCTTGCCCTGTCACGGCAGATTATTATGATGCAGAATGGAACGGTCAGTGTAAGCAGTGAGAGAGGGAGAGGGACCAGGTTTCATATTAAAATATATTCGGAAGTTGTCATTTAAAACCTTAAAAAACGGCTGAGCAACTGGCACGCTCAGCCGTTTTTCCGGATATTTTAATAAGTAAATACTTCTTTTGCAGCCTTCATATTTTCTATAATGGAAACCTCAAACGGGCATCTTGTTTCGCAGGCTCCGCAGGCAATACATTCTCCGGCGTGATGTGAAAGCAGCCCATAGTGTTCCCGGACTGTCTCCGGGACTTCACCCTGGGCCTTTGCCAGATTCAGATATTTTGTGACAGAGGCTACGTCAATCTCTTTTGGACAGGGGGCGCAATGACTGCAGTACATACAATGCCCTTTCCAACTGATATTTGGGAATGAAGCAAGAGCCGCGGCATAATCTTTTTCTTCATCAGGGGCGTCCTCATAGGCAAGACTGGTTTTTAACTGTTCAGCCGTATGTGCGCCTGCCAGGACAGTAGCCACTGCCGGGCGGGTGAGAGCATAATGCAGGCATTGGTTGGCGGTCAGTGCCTTACCGGCCGGCGACATAGAGGCATCCAGCAAGTCGCCGCCGCCAAATGCTTTCATGACTGTGATTCCAACACCAAGCCGTTGGCAGGTTTCATACAATTGCTGCCGCTGCGGGTCCATATTTACGAGCGGAGCCGCATAATTTTCATCTTTCCACAAATCCTCTACGTCTTCGCTTGCAGGCTGGAGGTCGTAGCATGGATTCACACTGAACATCAAGACTTCAATGTATCCGCTGTTTACAGCCTCTAACGCTACCTGCGGATTATGGCTGCTTAAGCCGATGTGATGAATGATTCCGGCTTTTTTCAGTTCAAGTACATAAGAAAGCACAGGACCGTTTACAATGGTTTCCCAGTCTTTCAGGGAATCTACATAATGAATCATTCCTACATCAATGTAATCAGTCTGTAAGAGAGATATCATTTCCTCAAATCCTGCTTTTACTTCTGCAATATCCCTGCTCCGTTTATATTGTCCGTTTTTCCAGACAGAACAGATATGGGATTGGATGATAAATTTTTCACGTCTTCCGGCCAGAGCTTTTCCGACACTGGAGCGGACTTCCGGATTGGAAGTATAGAGGTCAAAGTAATTGATCCCGTTTTCTTCTGCCAGATCAAATAAAATTTTGGCATTCCGGCACTGATCTTCCGCAAATCCTTCGCATCCCATGCCGATCTCACTGACTTTTAATCCGGTATTCCCTAAATCACGGTAATTCATTTGATATTTGTCTCCTTTTTATACTCACAGGGTATCGTTTACATGTTTATTTTTTCTGAAAAATCGGACATTGCCTCTGAAATTTTAATCTGCTGCGGACAGACTGCTTCACAGCTTCTGCAGCCTGCACATGCGCTTGGAAGTTTTTCTTTTTCATATGCGGACAATGCCATGGGCGCTATGAAACCGCCATCTGTAAAGCAATGTTCGTTATACAGTGCGAGCAGCGAAGGAATATCCAGCTCCTGAGGACAATGGCTCACGCAATAGCGGCATGCTGTACAGGGAAGAGTCTTTTTCCCAAGCATTTCGCCGGCAATACCAAGCAGTGTATCCATTTCCTGTTGGCTCAGCGGTCTTTCTTCCTCATATGTACGGATATTTTCTTCCAGTTGAGTGGAATTGGACATACCGGAGAGTGTGACCACTACATCATCGAATGACTGCAGGAAACGGAATGCCCATGCCGGGATTTCTTCGTCCGGACGGAGTGCTTTTAACGTTGCAGCATGGTTCTCTGGTAAAGAGGCGAGCTTGCCGCCGCGGACTGGTTCCATGACCCATACCGGAATGTGATGTTCCCGGAGCAGGTCCACTTTTCCTTTCGCATCCTGAAACGTCCAGTCCAGATAATTCATCTGAATCTGACAGAATTCCATCTGCTCTCCGTACGCATCCAGAAAACGCTTCATTACTTCGCAGTTTCCATGGGCTGAGAAACCAAGATGACGGATACGGCCATTTTCTTTCTGCTTCATCAGATATTCAAAGATTCCGTATTTTCTATCCAGATAAGCGTCAATGTTCATCTCACAGACATTGTGGAACAGATAAAAATCAAAATAGTCTACGCCGCATTTTTCTAACTGTTTTTCAAAGATTGATTCTACTTTGTCCATATTCGACAAGTCGTAGCCGGGAAACTTGGTGGCAAGATAGTAGCTCTCGCGGGGGTATTTACTCAAAAGTTTTCCCATGACAAGTTCTGACTGTTCGCCGTGATATCCCCAGGCAGTATCGTAGTAATTGATTCCTTTTTCCATGGCATAAGCCACCATCTTTTCAGAAGCTGCTTCATCAATTTTGGAGTCATCCCCTCCGATGGTGGGCAGACGCATGGCTCCCATGCCGAGGGCAGATAGTTTTAGGTTTTGAAATTGCTTATAAATCATAATCCATCTCTCCTTTTTAAATATAATTTTGAGGGTGTTATTTCCTAATTTATATAAAACTACTTTATCATACACCTTGAAGTGGACTTTAGGTCAAGGGAAATTATATTGAAAATATTTCGCAAACATATAAAATATTGGGATGGCCAGAGTTAAAGTTTTATGTACAGGATTTAACCTTTTCCTTCACTGATATATTATAATATTACAAAAATGTTAAAAAGGTATTGCAAATTCTTCGAATATCCTCTATAATATGAATGTATGAGTAAGAAGAAAAAACATAATTGACTCATTTATTATATCTTTTTGAAAAAAAATGGAAAAAAAGATTGAAAAATGATGTTAAGTGTTGTATGATACTAGCATATGTGGGGACATATGAATAATTAAAAAGCGTGAAAAGAAAGGTGACAAGATGAAATTTAAGAAAGTACGCAGTCTGTTGCTTGCAATTACTTTGGCTTGTTCCATGGTTGTCACGCCTGTATTTGCTTCTCCAGAAGAGGAAAGACAGGCAAGTCTGGAGAATCAGAAAGCAGCAGTCCAGGGCGAAGTAAATGACTTGCAGACACAATTAAATACATTGATGATTAAGATGAATGAGTTGGAAGGACAGTTGATTGCAAAAGGTCAGGAAATTGTTCAGGCTCAGGAAGATTTGGCAGTTGCAGAGGATAAGAAGCAGCAGCAGTATGAAGATATGAAGCTTCGTATTAAATATATGTACGAAGAAGGCGATGTGACCATGATGGAGCGTATTGCAACGTCAGGAAGCATGGCGGAAGCATTGACTCAGGCGGAGTATATCGAGAAGGTTCATTCCTATGACAGAGACATGCTTCAGGAATATGCGAATACAGTTGCTGAAGTAGAACAGCTGAAGACGACATTGGAAGAGGAAGATAAGGCGCTTCATAGTATGGAAGCAGAGTATCAGGTACAGTCCAATGAACTTTCTACAACGATTGAATCCAAACGCGGTGAGGTTGAGAATCTGGACCAGATGATTCAGATTGCAGCTCAGGAAGCTGAAGCAGCGAGAATCCGTGCGGCAGAGGAAGCAGCAGCAGCACAGCGTGCAGCGGCAGCAGCTGCGGCAAGAACCGGAACGACAGGTGCAGGAGCGGCAGCTCGGGCAGCAGTTCAGGCTCAGACACCGGAAGTGTCAACGCCGAATACAACAGATACAACAACACCTGAGGAAACGACGGATACAGTAGATGAGAACACGACTGTAGAAGATCAGCCGACAGATGATAATACAGTGGATGATAATACATATGACGATACATCTGCTACACCAGAACCAAGTTATGACGTGTACACAGGCAATTCTATTGTTGACCGTGCATACGGATGGGTTGGTAATGCTGATTATGTATGGGGAGCTTGTTCACCGGGGGCATTCGACTGTTCAGGATTTGTAAGTTACTGTCTGACTGGAAGTTATTCCCGCCTTGGTACAACTTATACATTCCTTGCATGGCCTCAGGTGAGTGATCCACAGCCTGGTGATATCTGTGTAAATTCCGGACACTGCGGTGTTTATATCGGCGGAGGTCAGATGATTCATGCAGCAACAGAAGGTGTGGGTGTTATCGTCGGACCTGTACAGGCTGGAATGGTTTATGTGCGTTACCAATGATAAATTTTAATATAGAAGAACAAAAGATAAGAACCCCTCGTACTGTGATTACAGGCGAGGGGATTTTTCATTGTGAAGAATTCTTGAAATGCCCGTGTTTAATATGGTAGTGTAAAGTATCGTATAAAAAAAGATTGGGTAATCAATCTGCAAAGCAGATCGGATACCAATACAAAGGGAGACTGATTATGGATGAAAAACAGCAGATTTTAGAAATTATTGAGGATACTCCGGTTATTATGGCGGTGAAGGATTGGGAAGGAGTCCGGCGATGCACGAGGCAAGAGGCGAGGGTGGTATTCATTTTGTTTGGGGATATCTGCAATATTGATGAAATTGTAAAAAAAGTGAAGGATGCAGGGAAGATTGCAATTGTGCATATGGATTTGATCAGCGGTCTCGGGAGCAAGGAGGTTTCTGTGGATTTTATTCAGAGGACTACAGATGCAGACGGGATTATTTCTACGAAACCGGCTGTAATAAAGCGCGGGAAAGAACTGGGATTATTTACGGTATTACGGCTGTTTATCTTAGATTCGATGGCCCTGGAAAATGTTATGAAGCAGGACGGCTCAAAAGCGGATATGATTGAGATATTACCGGGAATTATGCCGAAGGTTACAAGGAGAGTGACACAAACAATATCTACTCCAGTTATCTGTGGGGGGTTGGTTTCTGACAGAGAAGACATTATTGGCGCATTGAATGCGGGCGCGGTTGCCGTTTCGACTACTAATCCGGCGGCTTGGATTATGTAAGAAAAAGGTGCGGATTATGTTATAGGAACAGGATAGTGCATGGCGGATCATACCGTTCACAGTATAAAAAACTGTGTGCAAAAGTCAATAGAAAATCCTTGCACCGGCAAAGTTTCTGTGCTATACTACTAGCGTTGTAAAAAACACGTATGTGGATATTTCCGCGGGTGCCTAAGCCTGTGAGGACAGGACGGTTTCGGAAACAAGAAAACATACGGAAGACTAAAACCAAATGGAGGTAAGAAACATGAGCGTTATTTCAATGAAGCAGCTTTTAGAAGCAGGTGTTCACTTTGGACATCAGACAAGAAGATGGAACCCTAAGATGGCTCCTTACATTTATACGGAGAGAAACGGTATCTATATCATCGACCTGCAGAAGTCTGTAGGAATGGTTGATGAGGCATACCAGGCAGTTGCTGATATTGTAGCTGAGGGTGGTACAGTACTGTTCGTAGGAACGAAGAAGCAGGCTCAGGATGCAATCAGAACAGAAGCAGAGCGCTGCGGTATGTTCTATGTAAATGAGAGATGGCTGGGTGGTATGCTTACCAATTTCAAGACAATCCAGAGCCGTATCCAGAGACTGAAAGACATTGAAAGAATGGAAGAAGATGGAACTTTTGAAGTTCTGCCAAAGAAAGAGGTTATTGAGCTGAAGAAGGAATGGACAAAGCTTGAGAAGAACCTGGGCGGTATTAAGGAAATGAAGAGAGTTCCGGACGCTATCTTTATTGTAGACCCGAAGAAGGAAAGAATCTGTGTTCAGGAAGCTCACACACTTGGTATTCCGTTGATTGGAATCTGTGATACAAACTGTGATCCAGAAGAATTGGATTATGTAATTCCGGGTAATGACGATGCAATTCGTGCTGTAAAGCTGATTGTTTCCAAGATGGCAGATGCTGTTATCGAGGCAAATCAGGGAGCAGCAGAAGAATATTATGAAGAAGATACGGAAGCAGAGGCTGCCGTTGAAGAATAAATGGAGGAAAAAATCATGGCAATTACAGCAGGATTGGTAAAAGAATTGAGAGAGATGACAGGCGCAGGCATGATGGACTGTAAGAAAGCTCTCACAGAGACCAATGGAGATATTGATGCAGCAATTGAATATCTGAGAAAAAACGGACAGGCAAAGGCTGAGAAGAAAGCAGGAAGAATTGCAGCAGAAGGTATTGTGCGTGCAGTGGTTAGAGACGATAAGGTTGCATCTATCGTGGAAGTAAACTCTGAGACAGACTTTGTCGCAAAGAATGCAGATTTCCAGGCGTTTGTAGAGGCAGTGGCTGAGCAGGCAGCGGATACTAATGCAGCGGATTTAGATGCATTTATGGCAGAGGCTTGGAAGGAAGATTCCAGCAAGACCGTAAAAGAAGCTTTGGTAGAGAAAATTGCAGTAATCGGCGAGAATTTGAATATCAGAAGATTTGAGCAGGTGAAGACAGACGGCTGTGTAGTTTCTTATATTCATGGCGGCGGCCGGATTGGCGTTCTGGTAGTGGCTGACACAGATGTAGTGAATGATAATATTAAGACATGCCTGAAGAATGTGGCAATGCAGGTAGCAGCTATGTATCCGAAGTATGTATCACGCTCCGAAGTTTCTCAGGAATATATGGATCATGAGAAAGAAATTCTTCTGGCTCAGGCTAAGAAGGAGAATCCGGAGAAGCCGGACAACATTATCGAGAAGATGATCATCGGACGTCTGAACAAAGAATTGAAAGAAATCTGCCTGTTAGATCAGGTATATGTGCAGGACAGCGATTTGACTGTTGCGAAATATGTGGATAAGGTTGCAAAAGAAAATAATGCGAATGTAACAGTTCAGAAATTTATCCGTTTTGAGACAGGCGAAGGTCTGGAAAAGAAGGTTGATGATTTCGCGGCTGAGGTAGCTGCTCAGGCTGGAATGTAGGAAAAATTGCATATCGGTCTTAAGAACTATGAGAAAATTTTTTACGGTTCGTTGAGGCTTTTGCGGATGCGCAGGCGATACATCTTTTTTGAAAATAGATGCTTTGTCTGCGCATCTGTGTAATTTGTAGTTTTTTATATGGACTTGCAGTCGTATCTGTGAGGGTACTGAACAGATGCATCTATGCATAAAATTGTAATGAGGACTTTTGAGTATATATGAAAATGTATATCAGGAGTAAGAGGGAGGTTATCATGAGTAAAATTTTTAAAAGTCTGCCGTTTAGACTACTGTTGGGTGTGGTAGTGGGAATCTTAATCGGACAGTTTGCAAATGAGACAGTGATGAATGTAGTTGTGACGGTAAAGTATGTATTGGGTCAGTTGATCACATTCTGTGTTCCTTTAATTGTAATTGGGTTTATTGCCCCATCGATTACAAAACTGGGAAACAATGCTTCGAGGATACTGGGAGTCGCGGTGGCATGTGCCTATGTCTCATCAATTCTTGCTGCATTTATGTCTATGGCGGCAGGATATGGCTTGATCCCGCATCTTTCCATCGCATCGGATGTGGAGGGGTTGAAGGAATTGCCAGAGGTGGTGTTTCAGCTTGACATTCCCCAGATTATGCCGGTCATGAGTGCGTTAGTATTTTCTGTATTGATTGGCCTGGCGGCTACTTGGACAAAGGCAATGACCATCACACGTATTCTGGACGAATTTCAGAAAATTGTGTTGGAAATTGTGAAGAAAATCGTGATTCCGCTTTTACCGATATTTATTGCGTTTACATTCTGCTCCCTGTCCTATGAGGGGACGATCACGAAACAGCTTCCGGTATTTATTAAGGTTGTGCTGATCGTGATGGCGGGACATTTTATCTGGATGGCAGTGCTCTACGCTGTGGGAGGCGCATATTCCGGGTGCAATCCATGGAAAGTGGTTAAAAATTATGGCCCGGCATATATTACTGCGGTGGGAACGATGTCTTCTGCGGCAACTTTGGCTGTTGCCTTAAACTGTGCAAAAAAATCAGAACCGACACTTCGGGATGATATGGTAGACTTTGGAATTCCTTTGTTTGCTAACATCCATTTGTGCGGCTCTGTGTTGACAGAAGTATTTTTTGTGATGACTGTATCCAAGATTTTGTATGGGACCATGCCTTCTTTGGGGACAATGATTTTGTTCTGTCTGCTGCTGGGGGTTTTTGCAATCGGGGCGCCGGGGGTGCCGGGGGGAACTGTGATGGCTTCTCTGGGGCTGATTACCGGAGTATTGGGATTTGATGAGAGCGGAACAGCACTGATGCTGACTATCTTTGCATTACAGGACAGTTTTGGAACAGCCTGCAATGTAACAGGTGATGGTGCATTGACGATGATTCTGACCGGATATGTGAAGAGGCATAATATTGAGAAACAGGAGATTAGGATTGACTTCTAAGAATTTATAATAATTCCGAGTTCTGCAGGGTTGGATTGAACGCATCCTGAACCGTGCGGATGGGACGGATATCGAGGACATAG
>CANOBT010000033.1 GCA_947564305.1 uncultured Lachnospiraceae bacterium
AACGGCACAGTTGAGTTTGATGGTAAAAAAGGTTTTTCTACATATAGTATCATAGACCATACAGTAACAGTACGGTCAAGGAGGAGTTTTAAAATGGATAAAAAAGACAAATTACTTACCATCGGCCAGTTTGCCGCCATGCATGGAATCAATAAGAAAACGCTGATGTGGTATGATGAGATAGGACTGTTCAAGCCGGCTGCCATCAATCCTGAGAATGGATACCGCTATTACAATTACCATCAAAGCGCCATACTGGAAACGATTCTTTTACTGAGGGAGCTGGATGTCTCTATCGATGAGATACAGGATTTCATGAAAAATCGTTCTGCCTCCAGCCTGAAAGTTCTTCTGGAAGAAAAAATCGCAGATTTAGACTGCCGCATTGCCCATATGAAAGCAATCCGAAAAACATTATGTAATTATCATGAAAATATGGTCTCTTTGCTGACCATGGATTTATCGGAAATCCGGATTGTGGAAAAGAAAAAGCGCACTCTGGTGACTATGGATATCAATAGTGAAACTTCCTTTGAGAGAGAAGTGGAGCTTATCACAGAGGAGACAAAGAAATACCAGCTCCGCCGCCTCCATGATGCCTCTTACGGAACCATGATTCCGGTGGAAAGCCTGTATTATGGGGATTTTAAAAATTACACACAACTCTTTATAGAAATTCCTTTTCCCATACAAAAAACAGGGCTTCATATACAACCCGAAGGAAAGTATATCAGAGCCTTTCACAAAGGGGACTGGAAAGAGATTCCCCGCAAATATCAGGAGATTTTGGACTATGCCGGAAAGCATAGCCTGACGCTGTCCGGTTTTTCCTATGAAATGGGGATTAATGAAAGTGTGATTGACAAAATGGAAGATTATATTACACAGATTGAAATTCCAATCTGTCAGACAACGCGCTGACCATCTCATAGCCAGCGCGTTCTCCAGCATGGAGGTCCATTATATTTTTCAGACATTTTACAGACAGATGTACCATCTCTTCCTCAGCAATTTCTTACATCAACGGCGCAATCGCCTTCATCAGATGTCCTGTCAATTTAACCTTCCATTTTTCACTGCGGACCGTCTCCATTGTAACCTGCCTGCATTTTGCAAGCGTTGACTGGAAATCCGCCTCAATTTCAGAAATACAATCTGTACGGTACATATAGGTTCCGCATTCAAAATGATGATACAAACTACGGTAATCCAGGTTGATCGTCCCCACGACTGCTTCCCTGGAATCACTGACAAATACCTTTGCATGGACAAATCCCGGTGTGTATTCAAATATTTTCACTCCTGATTCCAACAGGGAAGCATAATGTGTTTTAGCCAGAGCATAAGGCACAGCTTTGTCGGGAATCCCCGGCAGCATCAGTACCACCTCTACGCCCCTCTCCGCCGCAAATTTCAAAGCGGTTTCCATCTCCCCGTCCAGAATCAGATATGGGGACATGATGTGCACATATTCCAAAGAACGGTTCAAAATATCCATGTACACCCGCTCACCCAGCTTATCGTTATCCAGCGGACAATCCCCGTAAGGAATCACATACCCCTTTGCTGTTTCTACCGGATAGGACGGGTAGGAAAGGAAATGAGCGGACTCCTCTTCTTTTTCATCAATTGCCCACATCTGCAAAAACATCAGCGTAAAACTCTGCACTGCCTCACCCTTTAACATCACGGCAGTATCTTTCCAATGCCCGTATTTCTCCCTCTGATTGATATATTCATCTGCAAGATTGACTCCGCCGTTAAACGCAGTATGCCCGTCAATCACTAGAATCTTTCTGTGGTCCCGGTAATTATAGTGGGTGGAAACGAACGGGGTAACAGGGGCAAACATTTTGCACTTGATTCCCAAGGCACTCAGACGTTTTGGATAATCATGAGGCAGCAGGGCGAACTCACAGGTTCCATCGTACATTACACGGACGTCCACACCCTTCGCCGCTTTTTCTGCAAGTATTTCCAATATCCGCCCCCACATCACACCTTCATCTACAATAAAATATTCCATGAAGATAAAATGTTCTGCTGCTTTAAGCTGCTTTAGCATTTCCTCAAACTTGTCCTCTCCCAGAGGAAAATAGGTAACGGAGGTATTCTCATAGACCGGATGGCAGCCGCTTCTGTGTATATAATGCGACAGCGCTGCCGCCCCCTTATTTTCCTCAGAAAGACGCTCCATCACATCCCTGGACTGAGGAATACTTTCCTTCGTGTTGGTGATAAGCTGATTGATGCGCGCTTTCAAAGCCCGGTGTCCGATATCACTCTGCGTGTACGCAAATAGAAGCACTCCGAACACCGGCAGAAGCATAATCACGATCAGCCATGTGATTTTTGCCGTAGGATTCATGGCACTGTTTAGAAGGCAAATGACCATCACAAATGAAAACAGCACGGACCCGCCAAAAATATGTGGAAGAAATTCTTCAAACCACTGAAAAATACTGAACAGAATCAAGACCTGTACGGCCAGTAAAATCAAGATGAGCCCAAAGCGGCTAAATACGGCATGGATGACACCCTTTTGTCCTTTTTTTATGAGACTGAGTCCCTTACTTTTGTAATCTCTCTGCATCATGTTTCTCCTTTGTTGCAAGATTGCCGCGGCATCAGTACCGCGAAATCTTTTTGGTACTTGTATAACGTTTTAGAGTTCACTATTTCTTATATTATAGACCGTCCAGTAACTGTATAGTCAAGAGATTTTTACACAAAAAAATCCAACCCTTTTGAATATTTCAACCAAAAGGGTTGGATTTTCTAACTAACTTTTTACACTTCTGATTATCCTGCAACCATATCCGTCAGCTCCGCAATCGCCTGCTTAAGCTTCTCCGGCTCAAACGGCAGGAATCCTTTATAAGAGATATCTTCCAATGTATTTGCTCCCAGTTCCGGGTCACCGGATGCCGCAATTCCGGCAATCGCCGGTGCGTACTGTGCAAGCACTCCGCAAGCCTTTCCATCTGCTGCAATACGGTTTAAAGTGGTATCTTTGCTGTACGGTTTCCGGTAATCAGTCTCCGGCTCATAAGTATATTCATATATGCCGGCTCCTAATGTCATACTCTTTTCTGAGTAACCCGGAAGTTCCACAACCGCCTCACAGTTGAACGGTACTTCTACCTGCACATACATCTTTCCATCCTCACAGATTTCATAATTGCACACATATTTTCCTGAAACCGAGTTGTAGCTGCAGTCTATTTTGCGCAGACGGATGTCTGGATGCGGCGCAATAACTGCTTTTGAGAATCCAGGTTCCAGCGGACGGATGCCTGCCGCATAAGCATATACAAATTCCATGACAGAACCATAAGAATAATGGTTCAGAGAATTCATGCCTGTATCACTGATGGTTCCGTCTTCACCGACAGAATTCCATCTCTCCCAGATGGTGGTTGCCCCCAGATTGACACTGTACAGCCAACTTGGGAATCCTTCTTTGAGAAGGAAATCATAAGCCAACTCGAACAACCCGGCTTCCGCCAGGACCGTACACAAGAGAGGTGCACCCACGAAGCCGCACTTAATCTGGTTACAGTCATTCTTCAGACGCAGCTTAAACTGTTCAATCACCTTCTGACGGTCGATATACACATGGAATTTCAAAGCAATCACATAGGCTGCCTGGGTATCAATAGCCAGTCTTCCGCTTGGAGTGTAGAACTCCTGCAGAATAGCCTCATAAATCTTCTCTTCCAGTTCCTTGAACCGCTTTGCATCTTCCTCTTTTCCAAGGCGCTCCGCCGTCTCCCTCACAATCTGTGTAGAACGATAATAGTAAACAGATGCCACATAATCATCATTTGTGCTGCCTTTAAAGCTGGTAGGTGTAGGTCCGTCAAGCGCCAGCCAATCCCCGAAATGGAATCCAAAATTGTAAAGGTACTGCCTGCCGCGGGTCGCGTCCTGTCTATCGATATACTCTACCCAGTCCCGCATCATGGGATAGCAGTACTCCAATTCTTCCACATTCCCGAAATACTGATATAGCACATTGGGAACAAAGGTGGCTACATCTCCCCACACGCTTCCGCAGTCCGGTTTATGTCCGATATTCGGAACATAATTCGCAATTCCGCCGTCCAGGAATTTTTGCTCATCCCGTAAGTCTTTCATAAATTTATGGAAAAATGCTCTCGTGTCCATGTGATAACTTGCCGTCGGTGCGAACACCTGCGCATCGCCTGTCCAACCCAGTCGTTCACTCCTCTGCGGGCAGTCTGTTGGCATATCTATAAAATTCCCTTTCAAGCCCCACACCGTATTTTCATACAGTCGGTTAATCTTCTCGTGACTGGTTTTGATATACCCGGTCCTCTCAATATCGGAATAAAGCACCTTTCCTGTAAACGCTTCCTTTTTACATTCTCCCGGCCATCCGGTCACACGGATATAGCGGAATCCGAAAAATGTAAAATGTGGACGGACTGTTTTTGCCGTGCCGTCGGAAATAAAGGTAAACGTCGACTGGGCATCCCTGTAATTTCCGTGATAGAAATTGCCCTCCTGCAAAATCTCCGCACATTCTAACGTAATTTTGGTTCCTTTTGGAAATGCTGCGTCAAACTCTACAAATCCGGCAAAATTCTGTCCAAAATCCAACACCGTTTCCCCTGCCGGAGTGTGGATTATCTCCTGTACTTCCAGTTCCTCCATAACCAGTACCGGAAGACTGAGACGGTCCATGAGATGACTCTTTGCCAGGTTCTTTGTCCCCTCCTCCTCTTCGGGGCGCACCAGTATAGCCACTGGTTTCCATGGATTCTCTTGTGCCTCCCAGAGCAGTTCATTGACAATTTCCCCATCATAAATTCCGGAATCTTCGATTAGAGAACCCTGATATTCCCATGTTCCATCTGTACAGACTACCTCTTCGGTTCCATCCTCATATTCGATGTACAATTCCGCAATAGCCGCCATCCGATCCCCGTAATTGTTTTTCTGCAGCTCCAGTCCGAACAGCCCCATATACCAGCCTTTTCCAAGCAGGATTTCCAGAGTATTCTCCCCCTGCTTCAACCCGTCTGCCGGGAATGTCAGCACCTGGATATTAGTCTCATACTGGTTGACATAAGGGGCAAGATACTCATTTCCGAGTTTTTTTCCGTTCATGTACAATTCAAACATTCCCACGCCGGTTCCATAAATCCGTGCTCTTTTGATTGGCTTTTCCACAGCAATGATTTTGCGTAATACCGGGTGGAACATATCTTCCTTCGCTGTGGCAATCCACTCAGCCTTCCATGGCTCCTGCATTTTTCCGGTCTCAAAAATACCTGTTTCACTGACCGCCGAATCTCCCTTATCGCCGGTCACCGTCACACGATAATAATACGTTGTTCTCGGTTTTAAATCCAGAAGCAATTTTTCGCCCTGCTGCTTTAAGTCCGCACCTTCTTTGCAATAAAGAATCTGACCGAACTCTGGCCCTTCACTGACCTCTATTTTAGCATTTGTCTGTTTCTGACTCTTTGTGTCTGTTACCTTCCAGGAACAAATAATATTTTCCAAATGAAATCCGATTGGATTCTTCACTCCATTGATTCTCAAATCTTGAATTTGCATGTTATCTCTTCCTTTCCTTTATATGGTAAGAGAGTATTCCACCAGTCTGTGCCAATGAAATACTCTCCCTCCTCCTTAATTCATGAAGAAATCATTATTCTATCTTTTTTGTTAAATTTTCATACTATTATTCTGCCTAATTTGCCTCATGCTCTGCGGCCATTTTTGCCTTCATCTCCGCGATTTCCGGGAAGAATTTCTTTAATGGATAGAAAATCATAACCACAAGGATGACAACAGACACGAGCGCCGGAATCAGGAAACGAATCATATTCGTACCCATAATTGCTGTATCGGACTGTCCGAATGGTCCTAACTGTGCATCAAATCCGCAAAGAGCTAACACTGCCAACATACCAGAATTTGTAACGGTATTTCCACATTTCTGTGCAAAGCCCTTTACGGAAGAAACAATACCATTCAACTGCTTTCCTTCTTTCAGCATGATAAAGTCAATCGTATCATTGACAAGTACATTTACCAAAGCATTTACCATAGACCCCACTGCCGTTGCAACGAAAGAAAGAATACAGCAGTACATAAAGTTCAATCGACCTGTGAAATACAGGATTGCGTAGCAAATAATCGTCAGAATCTGTGAAACAATCATTGCCTGATAACCGGTTTTGAATTTCTTCAGGAAAATTGGCATCAATACCATCATGGAAATCAATGCACCTACAGAAATAAATCCCATGTAGGTAGAAATCGTCCCACCGATAGTTGCTCCGATTGCCGCCTCATCCATTGTAGCAAAATCTACTCTTTGAGCTGCTAAAATGTACTGGGCATAATATACGGAAGATGAAAACATAAAACCATAAGAAACCGCTGCCAGACACCATACCAGCATAACCGGCCAGATTTCTTTATGACGGAACACAAAAATCAACTGCTTTAATCCGCCTTCGCCTTTTTCCTTCGGCATTACATAGCGTTCCTCGGATGTCTTATACAATCCCCAGAAAGAAATCACTGCGAAAACTGCATATGTAACCATCAAATTCCGGTAGCTTCCGAAAATCTCCACCAACTGTGTGGAAAATGTTGATGCAATCGTGAACATCAAAGCGCAGACACCGGCGCCCTTTGCAACAACGTCATTTCTTTCTTCATCATCCAGTGTCATAGCCGGCAGAATTGCCATCTGCGGCATCGTGTAGGCGGTTACGCACATTCCGTAAACCATGTAGGTGATACACACATAAACACATTTTGCAGTTACGCTGCCCTGAATGAATCCTGGGTTGCTGAACAACAGGAACATATCTACCAGCAAAAAGATTGGTGTAAACAAAAACCATGTACGATAACGTCCCCATCTTGGATTACAGGTATCACAGATAACGCCCATAAGTGGGTCGTTAATCGCATCCCATAAAGAACAGATCAACAGGATGACGGATAATTGTGCGGCGGTAATACCAATCGTCTCCTGCACATACAAGGAAAAATAGGTTGCAATTGTTGCCGCAATCGCCATTGCGCCACCGTTTACAGATGTTGCATGAAACCAGACAAATGATTTGCTGAGCTTCTCTTTTTTAGCCGGGGCTTTCATTGATTCATTACTCATTTCTCATTCTCCTTTTCATTTTCGTTTGTTTGTATAACAAATTATATCTGCTTTCCTTGCTGTATACCATGTTATTTCTTTGTGTGAATCCGACGTTTTTTAATACTTAAATAAGAATCCCTGCCTGAAGCCAGGATTTTTTATCATCAAAGCATTAAATCTGAACTTCTCCTGCCAACTCTGCTCTGGAATCGCCTCCTACATATACTTTTAAAGTGCCCTCACAGGGAACCTCGCTCATTCTCCAATCGTAATAACTTAAGTCCGCAAACGGAATGGTAAACTGTACTTTCTTTGTCTCGCCCGCTTTCAAATGAATCTTTTCATAGCCTTTTAACTGCCGTACCGGACGCACCCGTTTTGCCGCCACATCCTGCATATAACACTGGACAACCTCGTCTCCATCCCGTTCTCCGGTATTGGTGACGGATACGGATACCTGGACAGACTGTTCTGTTTTTTCCACCTGATAATCTCCATACCCATAGGTTGTATAGGACAGACCATAACCGAAGGGATACACAGGCTCCACCGGGACATCCAGATACTTGGATGTAAACTTGGATTTTCCACCCGGCCTGCCGGTGTTGATGTGAGCATAATACATCGGACACTGGCCTACTGCTGCCGGGAAAGTGGTGGTCAGCTTTCCGGATGGATTCGCATCTCCAAACAGAACCTCCAGAATCGCCGGTCCTGCTTCCACACCCAGATGCCATGCCTCCAAAATAGCCGGCACATGTTCTGCCAGTTCCGGAATTGCCAATGGTCTGCCGTTAAATAATACGACTACCACCGGCTTGCCTGTTGCCAGCAAGTCTCTGACCAATGCAAGGTTCTCTTTACTCAAAGTAATGTCTGCACGGCTTGCCGCCTCACCGCTCTCTTCCTTCATCTCACCGATTGCTGCTACCAACACATCAGAAGAGGACGCAATTTTGAGCATATCTTTTCCGTCTTCACTGTATTGGTAAGAAATTCCTCGTGCCTCGCAGGCCTCAACAATACTGATACAATCTTCCGGCTTTGCTCCGATAGCCCATGCGCCGGTCATCTGCCCCTTATCCGCTGCTAACTTTCCGAATACTCCGATTTTTGCATCCGGCTTCAACGGCAGGATTTGGTTTTCATTTTTCAAAAGTACCATGGATTTCACCGCTGCCTCCCTGGCAATGGTACGGAATTCCTCCGTCAGCATGGCCTTGCTTTCTCTCTCGGCATCGGTCTGATACGGATTGTCGAACAGCCCCAATTCAAACTTGATACGGAGCACATCATCTACCGCTTCATCCAGTACGCTCTCCGGCACCTCACCGCTTTCCACCAACTCTTTCAGACATTCTGCATAGGAATTAGAAGACATATCCATATCCATTCCTGCCAGGATTGCCTGTTTTGCCGCATCTTTCTTATCCTCTGCAATCCCGTGATTTACACATTCTGCAATGGCATTGGAATCACTGATCACCAATCCGTTGAATCCCCATTTTTCACGCAAAATATCGCGCAGCAGCCAGGAATTCACAGTGCACGGTACGCCGTTGATATCATTGAATGCCGGCATGATCGATCTGGCGCCAGCATCCACACATGCCTTGTAGGAGGGCATGTATTCTTCCCAAAGTCTTTGCATAGACATATCCACACGGTTGTAATCTCTTCCGGCTTCCCCTGCGCCGTAAGCCGCAAAATGTTTCAGGCAGGCTGCCATGGAATCCGCCTTTGACAAATCCTCTCCCTGGAATCCTTTGACTTTTGCCACACCGTAATCGCTATTTAACAGTACATCTTCTCCTGCGCCCTCGCTGACACGTCCCCAACGTGCATCCTTTGCCACATCTACCATAGGTGCAAAGGTCAGATGTACACCTGCTGCCGTAGCTTCCTTGGCAGCCACCCGCCCGGTCTTCTCCCAGAGTGCGGGTTCCCACGCACAACTTTCTGCCAACGGAATCGGAGTCACTGTGCGGAAGCCGTGGATCACATCATAGCCAAACAACAGCGGGATTCCCAGGCGAGTCTCTTCCACCGCAATTTTTTGCAGACGGTTAGCTGTAGCGGAATCTCCGATTCCATTATACGAGCCGATTTTCCCTGCACGCAGGTCTTCCTCATGGAAATCCTGCTCCGCTGTCCCCATCAGCCTGTCAAATTCTTCCTTTGTAATCCGGCCGTCGAACATCATATTCAACAGTTCATCAAAGCTGACATCAAAGGCTCCCACCAGGGAAGGGCCGCACTGCTGTAACTGTCCGATTTTTTCTTCCAATGTCATTTGGGAACGAAGCTCCTGTATCCGTTCTTCATAATTTTTATTCATTTTATTCTATATCTCCTTTCTTCATACGATAATTTACACTATTCGGAAATACAATCTATTTTTTATTAAGCCATACTCACAGAAAATTGATATTTTCCCGCCTTTACCATCCTCTCCTGTCCATCTGGAAGCCGAATTTCCGCTTCCGCCCCGAACGGCACGGTAATCTCTATGGACACGTTTCCGGTTTCCATATATTTCCAATTAGATACATAGGTTCCTGCCGCCGAACACAGTTCACAGTCTACAAATCCCAGACGCTGGTCCGGGTGCGGCTCAATGACTGCCTTGCGAAATCCCGGCGCTGCCTCCCTGATTCCGCCAAGATACCCATACATCCACGCTGCGATACTTCCATAGCTGTAATGATTCAAGCTATTCATTCCTTCCGGATTCATATGTCCGTCCGGCATCACGGAATTCCACCGTTCCCAAATGGTGGTTGCGCCTAGATTGACACTATAAAGCCAGCTCGGATAATCCTCGTTCAAAAGCAAATCTACAGCCTGGGTATGATGTCCTGTCTCGGTAAGTGCCGGACACAGAATGGTCGTTCCTACAAACCCGGTATTCAGATGATTGTTATTGTCCGTCACTCTCTGGGACAATGCCGCGCCTTCCTCCATCCTTTTTCCGTCCGTAATCCCGAACATCACCGCAATGGAAGCTCCTGTCTGAGTATGGCAGACGCAAAGGCCGTTCTCATCAAAGTATTTATCCAAAATTGCCTGGTGAATCTCACCGGCAAGCTGCCGGTAATTATTTTCATCCTCCGCATATCCGAGGATTTCTGCCGACTGCGCAAGGATATCTGCATCCCGATAATAATATGCACTGGCGATATACAGCGGGTCCGTCGCCCCAAAGGGTCCTGGCTCTTCATTATCCAATGCCAGCCAGTCCGCAAAATGGAAGCCGCCTTTTACAAGATGGGGGCCGCCCTCTTTTTCATCCAGCCGTCTCTGATAATCTACCCATGCTTTCATACCCGGATACATCTCAGCCAACAAAGTCTTGCTTCCATAATGCAAATACACATTCCACGGAATAATCACCCCGGCGTCTGCCCATGGACAGCTGCCGCACTGCGCAATCATGCCCTCCTTAATCCGAGGCACCACATTGGGAACCGCACCCTCTGTTATGCTCTGCTCCGCGCGCATATCCCACAAATATTTCCGGTAGAATGCGGGCATATACATATTATAGCAGGCAGTTTCTGAAAATACCTGTGCATCTCCGGTCCACCCAAGACGTTCGTCACGCTGCGGGCAATCCGTCGGTACATCCAGGAAATTACCTTTTTGTCCCCAGAGTGCATTGGAAAATAACTGATTGACTTTACTGTCTCCAGTTACAATTTTCCCAATCTGGTCAAAATCGCTCCTTAAATGGTGTGCCGTGAAATGATATTCCTGGCAGTCTGCAGGCAGAGCTTCCCACTCTCCTTGCTCTGTCTTCCACTGCGCCAGCATATAACGGAATCCATAAAATGTAAAATGTGGCCGCACATGTGCCTGCCTGCCATGGGAAATATAGATAAATTCTGTCTTTGCGAGGCGCAGATTTTCATGGTAAAAACAGCTATCCTGCAAAATCTCGCAGGCAGTCAGCCGAATCTGCTCTCCCCGCGGCAATTCGCAGTCAAATTCTACCCATCCGGTCAGGTTCTGTCCAAAATCCAGAATGGTCTCTCCCTTAGGAGATGTAATGACCTCGATTGGCAAAAAGCTTTCTTTTTTCACAATCGGAAGGCTGTAGCGCTCCGTAAGTCCTCCACATTTTTCCGGAGCTTCCAAATCCACCGGGGCACTGACTTCTGCTCCTTCCGGTTTCACGTCCTTCGCTTCGTTCTCCTCATTTCCCTGCGGCAAACTAATCTCTTCCAACCTTGCATCATAGATTTCCCCGTCGTAGATTCCACTGAATACAATCGGTGAAATACGGCTCATCCAAGTCTCATCGGTCATGATTGCAAGTACACCGTCCACATACAGCTCGCCAATGGCATACAGCTTATCCCCATACAGATTCGGGATTCCTCCGTCGAATCCCATACGGCTCTTAAACCATCCCTCGCCCAGCCAGATTTCCAGCTTGTTCTCTCCCTTGGTCAGATATTCCGTCACGTCAAAGGTATTGGTCTGCAAATGAAAGTCATAGGAATGATACCCGGGTGCAAGGTATTCCTCTCCCACTTTTTTCCCATTTATATAGCATTCATATACACCAAGGCCGCAAAGATACAGCCGGGCATCCTTAACCTCGTCTAACCCAAACGTTTTCTCCAGAATATATCCTGCCTGCGAGTCGTTCTTCACGATACTGCTGCCAGGCGTAATCCACTTTCCACTCCAAGCTTCTTCTCCTTTTCCTGTCTCGAAGAAACTGCTCTCCCTTGCAGTCTCCCCATTGTCCGCTGTCACAGTTACCGTCCAATCATAACGGCAGCGTGGTTCCAGTTCCAATTCTACCGGGAAATCCAGGCTGTCCGCATCCTCTGTCTCTCCACTGTCATAAACGACAATTCCCTGTTTCTCGATGGTAATCCTGGCATATTTCTGCTCTTTTTCCGCTCCTTCCTTTTCCACTTTCCAGGAAAACGATAGTGGGTCATAGGAATAGCCCAATGGGGTTACGATGTTGTTTGTGCGTAATTCCGTTATTCTCATTCTGATCTCCTTATAAATATTATCATATATTTTAGGCAAATCTTTTTGCCATCATTATTTTTAGTCCAGTACCACAGTCTCCTCGTTTATGCCTTCGTCTGAAATTTTGACTGTCACCTTCTCCTGTTCTCCTGTCAGCTTCAGCACTGCCAGAGCATGACCTTCTCCTGCTGTTGTATCTACATTTTCATAGCCATTGTGATGCAGTGCTCTCGTCCCTGCAAAACCAAGCAACTGCGCGGGACCTTCGATTTCTATATGGAGAGGTGTCACTGCATCCGCCACAAGCAATCCCTGTTCATCCATCACATCTATATTGACAAAGGCCAGTGTATGATATTTCTCTGCACTTAAGGCGACTGCTGCCGGCTTCCCGGAAGTTTTCAGACTGGTACGCCCGATTTCTTCTCCATTTTCATAAGCCACTGCTACCAGTTCTCCCGGCTCATATACGGTGTTAAACTGAGTCTCATAACGAGTGTCTTTTCCACATGCCTGTTTTCCGAGAGATTTTCCGTTCTGGAACAACTCTACCGTATCTCCTCCGGCATAGACCTGAATCATAATCGGCTTTCCCTCCTGCCCCTCATAGGAATAGCAGAAAGTACAATCCGTATAGCACCATGGTCCAAAATTACGCGGGATTCCATAATTTGACGGATTCTGCACAGCAATACAGGGCTGTTTTGTCAGTCCAAATACAATCTCCCGATAATAGGAAACAGGACGGCGGTTTCCTATAACAGAAATATCTCCGCCTGTATTCATCAGATCCGGATATACAGGAGATACTTCTCCCAGATAGTCCCATCCGGTCCAGGTGAAATCACCGATGACCGCCGGGCTCTGGGTAATGACATCCCAATTCTCCGCAATCTGTTTTGGATAAGTCTCTGTTCCAACCATCACACGGTCTTTATATTTCGCCGCATCCTTCAAATAACGGGAAGTCATATAATTGTAACCAATCACGTCCATGGTAGTCTCTAATTTCTCTAAAATCCCACTGAGAATCGGATGTGAAACGATTCCCGGCATATCCTGTTCCATGGCCGCCATGAAGACATTTACATCCCCTTTTCCGGTATCTGCCTCTCCATTGGTAATATCATCTACAATCTTCGCAAGCCCGTCCCCTGCTGCAAAGGCACCGTTAATTCCATTGGTGGTATAGCGTGTGGCATCCAGTTCATGGAACTTGTCGCTCAGCATCCGGCTGGTCTCGAATCCTTTTTCCGTACAGATTTCAAAAATCTCATTTCCTGTAGAATACAATACTACAGAAGGATGATTGTAGTCCGCATCTACCATGTGCTCAATATCGCCTGCCCAGCTCCGCTCAAAATCAACGGCATAGTCATAACTCACCTTACTCTTATTCCACACATCCACCAGTTCGTCCATCACATAGACCCCTAACCTGTCACATGCATTCAAAAGCGCCTGGGAAGCCGGATTGTGCGCCGAACGAACTGCATTGAAGCCTGCCTCTTTCAAACGTTTCACACGACGATATTCGTAGTCCTCATAGGTAGCCGCCCCCAGAATGCCCTGGTCATGGTGAATACACGCCCCCCGAAGTTTTACCACTTTGCCATTGACCCGAAGACCGTGGCGGGTATCCATAGAGAGTTTACGAATACCAGAAGTGATGGTCGTGGCATCCAACACATTTTCTCCATCTTTGATTTTCAATGTAATATTATAAAGGTTCGGATGAAATTCATCCCACAGTTTCGCGTCATCTATGTATACGTTTTTGCGAAAATCCAGATTAGAGCGGCTATTCATCCTAACCGTATATGCATTATCCACCACCGTGTTTCCTTCTCCATCCTCCACGGTAACAGAAATATCCAGCGTCTTTGCAGACAGGCCATCGTTTACGATTTTGGCGGAAATACAGGCCAATGCCCCATCCTCGTCCACATCCACAGTCGTGAACCTAAGGGCATAAGGTTTCACACAAATCTCACTGCCATGAATCAGCCATACATCCCGATAAATTCCCGCACCACTGTACCAACGGCTGCTTCTGGTTCCGCATTTCACAGCGACAAGGACCTCATTTTCCTCACCGTATTTCAGATAATCTCCCGCCTCCACGGTGAAATCTGTATAGCCATATGCGCTGCCTCCAACCTTAGACTGATTGACAAATACACTGGCGTTGCGATAAATCCCTTCAAATTGCAGCATCACATGACCGCCCCGGTATTCCTCGGGCACAAAAAAACGTTTATAATATTTATATTCGCCGGCATCAATATTTCCGGTGTAGCCGCCGTTGACCGCCCCTGACCGTTGCTCCTCATGGAACATGGCATCATAAGGAAGGTCAGCCTGAACTGCATCCTCCGGCACACGGAAAACCAATTCAAACGGGTCTAAATCTTTCCACACTTTCCATCCTTCGTTAAATTTAATTTTTTCCATCTCGCTCCTCCTCGTTACACTGTGTATTCTTTACATTTACGTGTTGGACTTACCGCTACGCATCTTCCATGTTATCTATCTTCTATTTTGCATGATTTTGGGAGATTTTTCTACCGTCTATTTTTATATAAAACCGACATTTTTTATGCTGCTTTGTATGGGGTTCCTAATACTTTGGCATTAAAATACCACCGGCCATAATGACCGGTGGTTGGGTTTTCATTCATTTTATTTAATTCCGTGTCCTCTTTATCAGTTATATATCACTTTCAATTCCCCAACGACTGCTCTCTTCTCGCCGGCGACCTCCACTTCGACAACTTTGCCGCCTGTCAGGTTTTTGATCTGGATGGTATCTTTCGTAATCTCTACCGCCAGCTTTTCCCCTTTCCACATCAGCGTATAAGAAAGCTTCTCCCAATTGTCAGGAAGCGCCGGATTGATACGCAAGCTTCCATCCAGCATACGCACACCGCCGAAGCCATATACCACACACTGCCATACTCCTCCGAAGGATGCCGCGTGAACACCTGCATTGGAGGAACCCATGAATGGTCCCAAGTCAATCATCGATGCCTTCTGGAACAGGTCGTAAGCCAGTTTCTTCTCGCCCATATCCGATGCCAATACGGAATGCGTAGACAATGACAGAGAAGAATCATGGATGGTACGCTTCTCATAATATTCCCAGGTTGCCTTTTTCACATCCAGAGAGAATTCATTTTCTAACAGGAAGAACAACACAAGAGCATCCGCCTGCTTGGATACCTGGATTTCATTAATCTGCTCCATATTGTAATCGCGGGTGATTCCGCCAACATGCTCCTGCTCTTTATATTTTGTCAAATCAATGTCACGGCAGCTTAGATAGCGGTCATCCTGCGGAAGTACATTCTCTGCTGTAGGCGCCGGAAGATACAGGTTCGCACATCCGTCTTCCCATTTTCCATACGCCTCGTCCAGATGAAGCTTCTCATTCAAAGCAGCAAAGATTTCCTGCTTTTCTTCCTTCAGCAGACGATAATACTCCATTGCCTTCGCCATATTCCAGTGTGCCATATAGTTGGTAAATGCGTTGTCATTGACATGCTCCCTGAATTCATCGGGACCTACCACATCATTGATATGGTACTTTCCGTCTTTCTCTTTTTCCAATCTGGAAGCCCAGAAAATGGCGGTATCCATGATTAATTCATAACCATACTTGTCCATATAGTCCTGATCATCCGTAAGAATACCATACTGCCATACTCCAAATGCCACATCTGAGGTGATATGCTGCTCGATAATTCCGGACCATACTTTAATCGGTTTTCCGGTCACGATATCTACATCCATGAATTCCGGCGTCACTTCGCCATCATCCAGCCATGCAGATTCCCATGGGAACATCGCACCCTCGTACCCGTTGTGCTTTGCCTTGGCATGTGCGCCAGGCAGGGACAGATAGCGGTATTCTTCCAGTTTTCTCGCTGCTTCTGTATCGGTAAAGCAATAATAAGGCAGCAGGAAAATCTCTGTATCCCAGAACGTATGTCCTTTATATCCTTCACCAGAAAGGGCTTTTGCCCCAATGTTCATCCTCTGGTCATGCCGCGGAACCATAAGCCGCATATGATATTGTGCAAAATGCACTGCAAACTGGTCTGTCTCTGCCGCCGTAACTGCCTGAGCTTCCCCGTCTGCTTTTCCCTGAATCCTAATCGGCGCCTTCTCCCAGACTTCTATTTTCCATTGCTGTGCGGATTCTTCCCGCAGTGCAGCATAGCCCTGTTCTCTCGTGTCTTTACAAGTCTGCAGAGAAATTTCCTGTATCTGCGCGATATCTTTACCTTCCATCTCCAGATCACGGGTGGTATAAAGATTGGAATACTTCTCAATCACCAGACACTGTCCCTTTTTCACTTCCACTTCATATCCGGCAAATATCTTACGGCGCTCAATAAATACCTGCGCCTCCTGTGCAAGCGGCTCTCCATCCAGCATCAGCTTATGTGTTGTGGTGTTTACAAAAGTAATACCGGACTGTGTGGTAGTCTGAACAAATTGGATAAACTGTTTATCGTAAAACCGCTTGTCCCCATCAGAAAAATGCTGGCTTCCTGTGTTCGTCATCCTGCCGTCAATCCCCGACTGGATTTTGATTGTGATATCGCCATCCAAAGGCTGAATCTCGATTCTCTGCGCCATCACATGAAGTTGTTTCAAGGACACGACTCTGGAAAATGAAAATGACGCTTTTTTTCCATTCGGCGATGTCCATACTGCATGACGATACAACTCTCCGTTGTAAATATCCAATTCTCTCGTGTAATCTTCTGTCACGCCATCAGCCAGTGAAAAACGCTCTCCGTCAAGAAAAATATCCACAGCGGTCATATCTGCCGCATTGGGAAGTTCTGTCACTTCATTCTCATCAAATTTGTTGAACGTGCCTGCTACAAAAGTCCCCCTGGTCTCCTGCATGTAATGCTCCTCTGTAGCGCTCCTCACACCCAGATAGCCATTTCCAAGGCTCATGATAGCTTCACATTTTCCCAATTTTTCGGGATTGAATGAATCTTCCCGCACAATCCCATCTTTAATCTTGCTGTAATCCATTCCCATTTTACTTCTTCTCCTTATTTTAAAATCTTAGATTCCTACAATTCCAAGCAGCTCCTCGAATGACTGGATTTTATAGTCCGCCCTGTCATATCCGGAAGCATCTCCAATTCCCACTGCTTTCATTCCTGCTGCCTTTGCCGCATCAATTCCGGCATACGCATCCTCAACGACCACACACTCCGCCGCATCAATTCCCAAGAACTCTCCAGCTTTCACAAAGACCTCTGGATCTGGTTTAGAGTGGGTGATATTCGTCCCGTCTGAGATTGCGTCAAACGCATCCAAAAGTTCCACTCGTTCCAAGATAAATTTTGCATTTTTACTAGAAGAACCGATTGCCAGTTTATACCCTGCCTCGCGCATCTTTTTCAATGTATTCCGCACCGCATCCGTCACGTCTGCCGGAGTCATGGTCTTTAACAGTTCCCGATAGCTGTTGTTTTTCTCTTCCATCAGTTCTGCCTTTTTCTCATCTGAGAGTGTTCCATCATATTTTTCCAGAATAATTTCCAAACTCTCTGCACGGCTCACACCACGCAAACGGTTATTGATCGTCTCATCAAAATAGATTCCCATACCATCCGCCATCTTTTTCCACGCCTGGTAATGAAACTTATCTGTAAATACAATGACACCGTCTAAATCAAAAATAAAAGCTTTCATCTTAGAACCCTCCGTTTGGTAACCTAATTTATGTATCTCTTTCATTTACTGTAGCTTTTATTAGGATAGCAAAACCAAGGGCAGCATTCCATGTATTAATTTATTTACAATCCGACCTTTTTTCAGTTTTTAGAACACCGATTGCATATGTCCTGGCACATATATATGACCCCAAAACTACAACAATGAAAAAAGGAACTGTATAAAATAACTCGGCATCTAGCTTGCCTATGTTATTCTCATACAGTTCCTGATTATTTTTTAATGCTGTACTTCTCCCATATTTTCACTCATCATCCGCTCAAACACCGGTCCCATATACTTTGCCAGCAACGGAATCAGCTCTGTATCGTGATTGCACCGCACCTTGGTATCCTTACAGAATATCATGGTCTGCTCCTCTGCCGGAGTACTTGCCGGCCACTCTGGAATTCCTGCATGGTTTGGATTCCCGGTTCTTGCAAATGCAATAACGCTGTCAAAAATCTGTGCCTCTAATTTCTCAGTCACGCCCTCTTCCTGGGTCGAAGGCACTAGTTCGGTATTATGAAACACATATGGAACATCCGCACAATGCCACGGCACATTTCCTCCATTGATCGGCATATCCTGGTCAAATAAATACGAATAGGTACATCCATTTCCTGCGCTGCGCTGCCGGATAAACTGCTGTGCAGGCAGACGGAACAGAAAATCCAACGTCAGTATTTCTACCGGATTCCGCTGTGGATATGCTTTTGCAAATAAAGGAAGGAGTTCTGCCGCAGCTTCCTCTCCTGCTGCCTGTTTGACAATTTCAGACCCTTCTTCAAAGTTCAGTTTATGTTTATCATATGCCGGCGGCATAAATCCCGAAAATTCTCCGTACACAGTTCCAACCAATAATGGAATCTGTGCTGTTTCTTCCCGGAATCCATTTTCATCCGGAGTGCCTTTATAAAATGCATTCGGATGCGGTGTACAGCCCACATATTTTCCTGCTGCCGCAAACTCCGGTTTCACACGTCTGTAGGCTTTCGCCAGCCTGTCATATGGTACATTTTCTAATTCCTTAATATCGCCGTCTATCCCTAATTCCGCCATCAACGCAATGGCAAGTTCTTCTCCGTCACCTTTGCTGTCTGCCAGAAGCGGCCCCACAACACCGCTCATATTGATTCCCTTTGCAAACAATCCATCTGCCGCCGGGGTCTGCAAGAGTGTGGTAATCTTCGCTCCGCCTCCGGATTGCCCGAAAAGAGTTACATTTGCCGGGTCACCTCCAAAATTTGCAATGTTATCCTGAATCCATTTTAAAGCAGCGATGATATCATCGGTTCCTGCATTTCCGGAATTCGCATACTCCTCCCCATAGGCTGACAAATCACAGTATCCCAGTATATTCAGCCGATGATTGATGGACACCACAACCACCTGCCCGATACGGCACATATTTTCCCCTTCATATGCAATCTGCTCAATGGCCGATCCTGACTCGAATCCACCGCCATGCAGCCACACCAGAACCGGACGTTTTTCACTGTCACAGGCTGGAGTCCATACGTTCAGATTCTGACAGTCCTCATTCATGACCCAGTACCGATGGGGCACATTCAACTCGCCGTTTGGTTTCGGCAGCTCCAAAAGAGGGCAGACATAACCATAATTTACAGCCTCGAAAACACCCTCCCACGGCTCCACCGGTTCCGGTGCGTGGAAACGCTTTGCCTTCGCATACGGGATGCCCTTGAAAATTGTAATGCCGTCATAGATATAACCTCTGACTTTTCCCTGTTTTGTATCCGTAACTGCCGTATCCGGATTACATGCAAAATAATGTGCCATAGTTTTCCTCCTGATTTATTTATAATCAATTTGCAAAGGATATGAATCATATGTCATGCGCAGACACGATTTGCTGCCATAGACAATCTAAAATTCCGCACCCCAAATTCCACAGAATGGGTCTACAGGATTCACTCCTTTGAACTCAGATCTTCCCATAATCTTCTCTACCACCTGATCAATCACTTCCTCAGTCGGTGTATATGCGTTGATAAATGTTTTCACCATAGGTGCATCCACCAGATGATATGGATTTGCAATGGAAATGAACATTGCCGGAACATCATTCAAAAACCATGGCGCATCTGCTGCCATCAAATGTACCCAGTCAATTCTTCTCACAGACTGGTTACTTGCCGTATCCATGCATGCAACGTAAACCGCCAAATCAAACTTGCTCTTGATATCCTGCACACCACCCTCGAACATCTCGAAGAAATCCGGTTTTGAATAGTCAAAAAGAGTAACCTCAAATCCCTCTTTTTCCAGTTTTTCTTTCACTTTTCCGATTGCGCCATCTCCATCCTTGAAGCCGCCTCCAATACGGTCTTCCAGAAGGTACAGCCGGATTCTCTTATATCTTTGCGGTGAAATCGGAAGAAGGCTCTGTGTATCTTTTACCAGTGTAATGCTTTCGTCCGCACACTGTCTCGTCCACTCCTTATGTTCTTCACAGCCTACTAAAGACAACGCTTCTTCGCCTGGTACTAAGGTTCCTTTTGCTTTCTGCTCCGGAAGCCCCATAGCAGCCTTCATAGCAAGAATTCTGGTTACAGCCTCGTCCACACGTTCCATGCTCAGGCGTCCATCCTCAATTGCGTCACGCACAAACTGATAATCCTCACGGATATCCTTGTTAAATAAAATCATATCACAGCCTGCTGCCAATGCTGCCGGTATTGCTTCGGAACGTTTCATAGATGTGTTAAAGCCAATCATTGGAGTTGCATCCGTTACGATCATGCCATTGTAACCCAATTTCCCGCGAAGAAGCCCTTGCAAAATCTCTTTAGACAGGGTAGCCGGCAAAATCTCTTCGTCTTTCAAATCCTGATTAAAATGCTTGCTGTAAGCCGGCTGCAAAATATGTCCTACCATAATGGATAATGTACCGGCATTGACTACTTCCTGCCAAATCGTTCCGTATGTCTTGTCATATTCCTCCACAGACAGGCTGTTCACAGAAGCCACCAAATGCTGATCTCTTTCGTCCACACCGTCCCCCGGAAAATGCTTTACTGCAGCCGCAACTCCCTGGTCTCTCAAGCCCTTCAACTGCTCTTTCACAAATGCAATCACCCGCTCCTGTTTGCTCCCAAAAGTCCGTACATTTGTAATCGGATTGCGGAAATTCATATCCAAATCACAGATAGGAGAAAATGCCCAGTTACATCCCACTGCCATTGCTTCTTTTCCCGCAATTTCTCCCAGGCGATACGCCTGAACCGGATTATCACTGGCTGCGACCTCCATAGGTCTTGCGAAATAAGTCCCGTCCGCACAAATTCCATTACCGCCTGACTCCAAATTGGCCCCAAACAGCATCGGTATCTTGGAATTCTCTTGAAGGAATCGATGAGTCTTCTGCACCTCCACTGCCGGCATTGGACGATAGAGCATCGCACCTGGTTTGAATTCATCCAGAAATTTTTTCAAAAAATCCTCTTCGATATTGCCGCCGATTGGACAGAACATCTGGCCAATCTTCTCCTCTGTACTCAGTCCTGCCAACGTGTCATTCACCCATTTTTCCTTTTCATCATCCAGAAAAAACGGATTTGCTTTCAAATCTACCATTTTCTCTTCCTCCTAGTCTTAATCTATCCTGAATCCTTTTATAGTTAGGATAATCCAATAAAGGAAGGTTTACAATGTATATTTTTTTTCAATATCCGACATTTTTTAGGAAATACATATTTTACTGCACTCTGTATGCAGCACAAAAACATTTCTTCTAAATATCTTTGTGAAAATGTCCATCATGCCGCACCTGCATTTTCCGATAATCGTCTCTCAAATTCTTCCTCCGGCACCGGTTTTGCATAGCGATAGCCCTGTGCCACACGGGCCCCGATCTCTCTCATCAGTTCCACGTCTGCTTCTGTCTCCACGCCCTCGCACACGATTTGTGCCCCCAGATTGTATGCCAGATCCACAATACTCTTCATAATCATCACCTGACGTTCCCTGTCTTCCTGATTCAGCAGGAAGGAGCGGTCCAGTTTTATGACGGAAGCCGGTATTTTCTCGATAACACCAAGAGAAGAATATCCGGAGCCAAAGTCATCAATAGAAAGCCTGACACCTTTTGCGTGCAGAGCGTCCAAAGTCTGCTCCGCCAGCTTCTCCTCCATTTCTTCCATAACAAGTGTTTCTGTGATTTCCACCTCGATTAATTCCTTCGGAATATTATATTCATCCAACACAGCCTCAAACCGCTTTGCAAAATCATGTTTGACAAAATGCATCCTGGAGAAGTTACAGGAAACCGTAACCACAGCCTGCCCTTGATCTAAACGTCTGCGAATCATCTTGCAGACACACCGCAGCACAAAAAAGTCAATCTCCGTCACCTTTCCGGTCTGCTCATAATAGGGAACAAAAAATCCCGGAGACCTTACCGCACCGGATGCCGTCGGATCAACAAAACGTACCAATGCCTCAGCTCCCACAATCTTATTCGTGGAAACATCCACCTTTGCCTGATAATAGGTTACAAAATTCTCCTCAATGTCCACGGAATCCAACAGTTTTTCCTTGTCATGGCGTTCCCTTAAAGCCGTTTCAAGAGTTTCATCATATACCAGGATTTTTTCAGAGCCGTTATCACGGATAAAGTCAATTGCCTGGCTTGCACAATCCACCGCACCTCTCAGATCATTACTGTTGGCCGGTATAAAATACACGCCCATCTGAATCTCTATATGGCTTCCTGTATCGTGATGAATACGTTTTTCAATATATTCTTCTATTTGTTTCAGCCTATCAACAATATCCCCGTACTCTTCGGACAGCAATAACGCGAAATGATCTCCATCTGCCTTTGCACAGACTTCTCCTTTTTTCACGCTCTTGGACAAAGCTGCCGCAATTGCTTCCAGAAGCTTTTGTCCGTTGCGCCATCCATACACCACTTTGTAGCGCTGGAACTGCGCGATATTCAGATAGGCAACCGCATACTGCTGCTTGAGCCGCTCCGGAAGCAGCGTATGTTTCCCCCAGTAGATTAGATAATTCAGATTTCCAATATCAATCTCCACATCTTTATACATCAGTCTCTGTATTTTCATGGAATCCTGAACAATATGCACGGCAACAAACACGATTGCCAGCATAATCAGCATCAAAACCACAATAATACCAATACTGTGGTCCTGCACATATTTGCTCAGGCTTGCCAGAGAATACACATTGCGTTCGAGCATATAATCATTCACTGCTCTTGCGTCTATCGTGAGAACAGTCTTGTTCAGTATGCTTGCAAGCTCCGGGGCATCACCCCGTACCGACATAGAGATGCCATGCCCTCCGCTCAGAACACTTTTCACCTCCAGGTCATAATATTTCATCTCCGTGCTCAGTAAATATTCCGCCAGATACCCGTCGCACAATACGGCATCTGCTTTCTCGTCCTTCAGTGCTTCAATACATTCCTGCTGCGTATCAAAGGTCAGCAGTGAAACATCTTCCATGTCCACCACATTGTCTGTCTCTCCGGACAGATACTCGACTGTGGCCAGCGTTCCCACGGAAGCCATCTCTGTATTTTTCCTCATAACCAGTGCAAGCGGAACCTGTACATACTCTTTCATCTTTACCAGATGTGATTCGTCCAACTCACCCTGCGTATGGACACAGTAGGACATCACATCAATACTGCCGTCTTTCAACGCCTCACTGGCAGCTAAAGGATTCTCAATCTTCTGCCAGGAAACCGTAAGTCCCATGATGGAAGCGGACCCTTCCAGCAGCTCTCTTGTCAGCCCCTTGCACTCACCATCCTCCTCATAAAGAAACGGGTAATAACCGTCAAAATATCCTACATTAATCTCATCGGTTTGTTCAAGATACTCTTTTTCTTCTGTGGTAAATACAACGGTCTTATCCAGCCTGCTCTGATAGTACTCATTCATCAGCTTTGTTTCCAGTTCCGGCTGATTCATCTTCAAATCCGCAATAGCCTGATTCAATTCCCGCATCACGTCATCATTGCCCTGGTAGGTCATATAATAAAAGGGCCTGGGAGCAAAACGTCCAATCAAACGCTGTCCATCCTTAATCTCCATAAATGTGTGGACCATGGTGTCTACATCTGCTCTGTCCAACGCTTTCTGGAGTTCTGCCGTAGTGTCATACTCCTTAATCTTCGGGGACTTAATACCGTTATCGGAAAGATAGTTCATAAACTCTTCCTTACGCACATAGGTTTTTACCATGCCGAATTCCACATGCTTCATGGCCTCAAAATCCTCATATGCCAGGCTGCTGCTTGGATTCGTCGCAATGATGCCGAACGTATAACCGCTGGAAAGATCCGCATACTGATAGGTTTTCGCCCGTTCCGGCGAATACTGGGCGCTCCCTACTAAATCAATTTTTTTCTCCTTCAAAAGCTTCAGCGCCTCATCCCAGCTCTCGCACTCTACATATTCAATATCCCAGTTTGCATAGATGCACACTTCCTTTAGATATTCCACATCCATACCGGTGAAACTGCCGTCCTTATCTTTTTCATTGTATCCGCTCATTGGGAAAAAGGCGACCTTAACCGTCCTCTTTCCCGCCGCATGGGCCGTATCCGAAACGAATCCTCCTGACAAACATACCATTAAAATAAAACATAAAACAGCCGCCACACTTTTTCTTAATCTTTTGTTTCCCATAACTTGCAAACATCCCTTTTCCGTTTCTTAACTCAAACCGCTGTGACAAATATGATTCTATGTTCTATTGTAACAAATTTGTGGGGTGATAGCTACAATTTTTTTACATTTTTAACAAAATCTAAAATAAAATCCGTATAAGTATCTCTTTCTTCTTGCTGTCAATCGTCCACTTTTTCATCATTTTAATCAACGCATAACAGCCACTTTATTCATCACTTGTTGCGGTGAATAAAATCTGTAAATCTTCAAAGAATTAATTTGTATATCAATTTATCAGAGTTAGATATAGGGGAATGCTGTCAAAAAGGCAAAAAGAATCGGAAATGGAGGCATGAATATATGACGCTGTTGATGAGAGATCAGATTAATGTTGAAAAAGGTGTTGAAAAAGGTGAAAGCAGACTATCCCAACTGATTGCACTATTAATGGAAGAACAACAATCTCAGGATGTAATCAGAGTCACTCAGGACAAGGAATATAGAAATAAACTTTATAAAGAATATCTTATTGATTAATATCATTTTTTACCAGTCTTTGTATTTTCTGTATAAAGCTATTCATTTTGTCATATTTCGTCTTTGTCCATGTCAAACATCCTCAAAGCTTGATCTTAGGGGAGTTGTATAATGTCAGTTGTACTAACTTCGTTTATCATGTTTCGTCTATGTTTAACATTATTTCCTATAAATTTGGGGTAGAAATCGGGGTGAATAAAGAGGCGGTTCATATGCCGCCCCTTGCTTTTATAACACTATTTTCAAATTGTCCATTTCCTTTTGTTTGGTATTTTGCAGAACGTGAGCCGTGAAATGTTCTATCAGCTTTCCCTGTTGTTCTAATCTGCGAAGTGCGTTACTGATTGCCCTGTTTATTGCATGGTTATGTACAATACTGCCATACACTGATACAAAAACTCTACTATCATTCATCGGCAGAAGGTTACCCAGCTTTTTTCTTTGTTCACCCAATCTCATACCGGTACATAAAAGAAGTGCCACAAACTCATAATAATAGTCCGTTTGCATTTCCTGCATAAAATCCTTTTGCTCCTGTTCTGTCAATGCCCTATGATATGTTTCTGTTGCTTTCTCTATCTCTTTTAATGCCTTGATTCCACTTGCAGGGCTTTTACTGATAATATCATCTTGCACAGCATCATTCAGAATAATTTTTAAAGTTCTTAATACTCCGTTACACGTGGATTGAGACAACTTATCAGATATCTCTCTTTGCAAATTTAAAAATACTGATTCAGAGTAAGGTTCTTATCATGATCTAACAGGTCGTTAGTCTGGTCCAGCACTCCGTATAAAATCCATATAACACGCTCATCACCAATCGCATCATCCCCAACGATAAAGTCAAGCGTTTTTTAGGTGAAAATCCGAATCAGTCCCGATTCCATCTATCAATTCTTTTGAAGCGTACTTCAAATATTCCATATACTCTTTTCTACCTTCTTTGTTCACAGTCATTTAAAGCAACCTCTTCTTTCTCTCTCAAAATCTCTAAATGCGTTTTAGCAACACTGAAAATTTTAGATAAAAACTCCCCTCTGTAGCTTACGATTTTTAAATTGAATCATCTTCAACGATATTTTTATCACCTTTCGGTCGGTGCCCGCTTCTATATGCCCAAAGAGGGCACTTTTTAACAGGCCAAAACCTAATCTCTTTAAACTGTCCATTGCTACACTCTAAACATTTCGCCTGGATTGCCTTCATCGGAGTTAATCTTGACATGTTCCCTCACTATCCTTTCATGCCAGATAACCAAAACGATAAGCGTACAATATCGCTTTCGTGATTCCTAGCTTCTCATTCTCCGCAAGATCCAGCAGGGACAGCAGGCGCTCCACTCCAAAATTCTCTAACGCCCAATCCTGTGACAGCCCCTGCATTTCCGCATCAAGTCCGTTCCGGATTCCTTGAAGTTCGGTAGGTGTGGTTCTCGTTGACTTATGTGGCAGCATCCTCTTAAAAATTTGCATAAAAAATCCTCGCTTTCTGCCCTCGCAATAAATATATTACTGCGTGTGCAAAAAATTAACCCTTTTTATCAAACTTTTTTAAACATTTTAAATGTTGTCCGTTTCGGACAATAAAATTATTCCATTGTAATCTAGGGAAATCTACTCAGTACATGCCAGATAAGAAAAATATACTTGAATCATCTTTGCAGATATGCTATATTATAGTCATAAAGGAAGTAGCCGCCCACAAAGTGGTTGACCTCCCGAATAATCAGTTTAAAATAAACCTACCCCGGACTGGCCAAGTACAAGGTAGGCTTATTTTTATTTTCGCTTGTTTTTCCTATCTATGTAGGCAAGCAGTGCAATTAAAAATGTCGCAAATAACATTAAATCTTGAAATGTAAACATCTTCATCCACACCACCTCCCTTCTCGAATGAAAGTTAGGGAGATTCAACCACCTTGTAACACGGCTACTTCTTACGACAATATACCACAATATCCCTTATCTGACAAGTTGTCTTTCTACAATCCTCTACCTTCTATCCGTCCCGTTCTCTTAAAACCTTCGTTTCTTCAAGTTCTTCATTCGTCACCATTAAAAATACACCTGCCTTATTATTACTATAGAAGGATAATAGAAGGTGGCAAATCACCACCCAAATATGTAATTCCAGTTTTCGGAAAAGGTCACAGCATAACGCCATGACAACCCCTTCTTCCACAGCTCCTGCAAGTGTTTCACTGTCAAGCCATCCCGAATGAGCAAAACCGTTATTCATCATTTCATTAGCTTTCTGATAGACCTGTTGCCTGTTTTTCTCCATTGATGACATGCCTTCTTGCGTTGCCATCACAATATCGTTATGGAGTCCACCTGTGTAAAACGATTCCAACAATCTAGCCGAAACTTTGTCAATCCACTGTGTATTTCTCTCCAATGGAACAACTGCTTCTGCGCCATTTCCTTCAAGAAATCCCATCTGTCCTTTTTTCAGAACCCCACCCTTTTCAAGGTACAGAATCCTAGCCGCCGTCCATGTAGGCAAATTAAAACCTATTGAAGTGATTCCCGTTAGTTTTGTCACCCATGACGGTGCTTTGACATTCAGCTTATTTAGCATCTTCGCAACACTGTTCACTCCGCTTTCCACGCCTCTGATTAAGCCGTTAATAAATCTTATGATTGCGTTTACTGGCACTCTTACTAGTCCGGCAATTCCATCCCATATACCGCTGAATATGGTCTTTACACCTTCCCAGGCACGGCTCCAATCTCCGGTAACTACTCCGGCCACAAAATCTATCAAGCCTTTGAACATCTGCCTTGCGCTCTCTATCTTATCTCCGATTGCTCTGAATGCTGTCGTGAATACTGGCGCTAATGTATTTTTCCACAAAATCTCGAATACCTCTGTTAGTTTCTCTATAATCGGTTTCACTACATCCGAGATAAACTTCGCTAATGGGTCTATGACATTTTTCCACAGATTGCTAAGTGTATCTGATAATACGGGAAGTACAGTTTCACCCAAATATTGCAATGCAGGACTCAAAACATCCTGCCATACGGCAGTAAATACCGTTGAGACAAATTCTCCGAGGGGGACTAATATATTTTCCCATAGGTATTCAAAAGTACCTTTAACTTCATCCCAATGTGTAATTATCCACGCCGCTCCTGCTACAATCCCGGCTACCATTAACCCTGTGGGACTGAACAAGCCCCCGATTAATCCGGTGATATTTCCAAGGTTTGAAAACAGCATTTGCGCCCCATCTGCTAACAGCGTGAATTTATCTGTGCCGCCGGTCGCCCATTGTGCTACAGTCAACGCAAAGTCAGCCGCATCAAACAGGCCTTTTATTGCGAGTATGCCGCCGGCCTATCGTAAGAGCTATTTTTCCATCCTCTGTATCAAACAGACCGGCAAGCAAACCGCTTAAAACTTCCCATACAATGTCGAATACCTAGTTGAACATAGTAAGCCAATCAATAGAGAACAGTGCTTCCGCAATCCTATAGCCAAAATCTGCAAAGTTTGCGCCTTCAACGGCATCATTCAGCATATACAGGATATCCAGTACAATGCCGCTTGCCTGCTCTGCCATGCCTTTTAAATCTGCTTTGAAAAGTTCGTTCAACCCCTCTCGAATTTTTGTGGCTAACTCACCCCACACATTCAACTGATACATCGTATTTCTGAAATTACGGATAACTTCGATAATACCGTTGAATCCGCTAGCAATCGTTTTTCCTATCTGTGCAAGATTGAGCTTATCGACAAAACCTTGAACTCCCTCTGCTAAGGCAATTCCAAGTTCAGCCCATTCGACTTCGGCTATCATCCCCCGGAAAGCTTTTGATATTCCTGCCCCGATTGTGCGCCCTAGCAAGTCCCACTTGAACCATTTCACGAACGAATTAAACGTCTTTACAAACGCCCGGAGCGCACTTTCAACCTTTGGAGTAATGTCTTTTATGACCTTGTATACCTTTTCCAGTCCGGCGTTGAGCATTTCAGCGATAGTCTTTCCAAACCCCTCCCAATCATGTTCCAGGAATGCTTTTCGGATTGCTTCTGCCCATTTGTTGATAAGAGTTGTTTCAACCTTATCGAATGCATCATCGAATAAGTCCGATATGTCTCCTGTGTCAATATCATCCAATCCCAAATCTTTATCTTTGTTTTTATCCTTGCTTGAACTGCCTAACGAGCCGGTCAAATCATCTAGCTTTGCCGGTAACTGGTTCAGTTCGTCAAATCCAAGCGTTGCTAATTGTTTCTGTAGCTTTTTCGCCGCTTCGGTCAGCTTCGCCATGAACTTATTCAGCATTTGGATAGCCGGTAACAATGCGGCAATGAGTCCTTGACCAATAATGGCGGATAACGACTGAATTTTTAATCGAAGTAGCCTTGTCTGGTTTGCCCAAGTTCCGGCTGTGTCTGCGAAATCGGATTGGGCGTCTTTCGTTTTTGCAAGAATATAGTTATACCGCAGTATCGTTTGTTCTGCCAGGGGCCTTTCGCTGTATGCTTTGTGCATACCTTGAGACATTGCATAAGCTTCTAGATTTACAATGTTCATGTTAATACCAAGCGTCTTGAGTGGTTCTGACTCACCGGATATCCCGGCACGCAATTTATAAAAGGCTTCGTCTGTTTCCAGATTGTGGAACGATGCTAAATCTCCGGCAAGTTTGATAGACATATCAGATGCCGCATCCTGCGCCACACCAGAAGATTTCAGCATAGCCATCATAGTCCCTGTGTACTGCTTCGCCGCTAATTCTTAAAGCCCGAATTGTGCGGACGCAGTAGACTCAAAATCATAGGCTTTATCTGCCATACCACCAAATGCAGTATCTACTACATTCTCAACCTCTGTGATATCCGAGCCAAGTTCAATCGCATCTTTGCTAAAACTGACAAGCCCTCGTGCCGCAAGCAATCCGCCTGCTGCCTTTATGAGTCCACTAATACCAGTAGAAGCACTCTTTATTCCGATTCCTGCTCCGGTGAATTTAGAAAAAGCGTTTGTCATGCTCCTTACGGAACCCGTGACCGCAGAAGCCGCCTTCGATGCAAGGCCAGTCAGCTTACTAAACAGGCTCCCAACCGAAGAATTTACCGATAGTCTTTTTTCATATACCCAGAATCAGTTTGTTATAAACCAATCTTTAAATTTGTGGTATTTATTGGGGTAAAACACATTACAAAATATCTTCAAACCGCATAAATAAAGGATTTTCTCAGATACTGTCATTGTATTTTCTGTATAAGACTGGTAATTTTAATTTACCCTTCTGCAATCTTCCGAAACCTCTCCAAATCTCCCTTAGTCGTAATCTTAAAATTACTCTCATCTCCGGGAATCATCGCAATATCCATTCCTGCCAAAATCGCTAGTTCTGTAGAGCCATTGATCTTCAATATTTTCTCTGGTAAAAGATTTTTATTGGCCTCATAATACTGCCCCAATCGGAATACCTCCGGTGCCTGCCCTGCATAAATCTTGCTCCGTTCCAACAGTGCATCCACCGTTTTTCCATCCTCGCTTTGATAAACTGTATCTTTCATCGGCAGTACCGGAAGTACTCCGTCGTGCCCATGAATTCCGTCCAAACAGTCCGTTATCTGCCTGTCAGAAAGCAGCGGTCTCGCCGCATCGTGGATAAATACATAATCCGAATCTTCGGCGTATTCACGAATGTCTCTTAATCCGTTTAGAATCGAAAGCTGACGGTTGCTTCCGGGATTAGAAAAGCCTTGGAACTTCTTTTTTAAATCGGAAAGCAGCAGCCAGGTTTCTATCTGTCTTTGCCAAAACGGTTCGGCAACGATATGGATTGCATTGATTTTATTATGGGATGACAGGGACTCTATACAATAAGAAATAATCGGTTTGCCGTGGACTTCTATGTACTGCTTTGGTATGTCGCCGCCGAGCCTCGTGCCTGTGCCGCCGGATAAAAGTAGAGCGATATTCATCTTACTATTCTCCTGTCTTTGTAACAAATCTGCAAAGCAGATTTTTAATAAGAGCAATTCCCGTATCTTTTTTCATACGATACTTTACACTCCCCTGCTGAAATCAAATCAAAACCGCAGTGCCCGAATGTTCTGCAGTGTATCTCCATATGGCTGTTCCTTCCCGAATAGAAGTGTCGTACCCAGCACAAATCCCTTCACACCCTTTGGTGCATATTCCAGAATCTTATCCGCGCTGCACGCACCATCCCAATAAAGTTCAAAATCCATATCCTCCTTCAGAGATAGAAGCTTGGTAATCTTTTTTCCAACATACGGCAGATACATCTGTCCGGCATTACCAGGGTTGACCGACATCACAAGGACCTTCTTTACGATACGGAGCATCTCCATCACTGTCTCCACTGAGGTCCCCGGATTGATTGCAATGCCGGGAATCATTTCTGCATTGATAATACTCTGCAAGGTTGTAGAAGGATGATATTCTGCTTCGGGGTGGATATATACGGTATCTCCCTTACGAAGATTGCCTAAAAATAATTGAATCCGGTTATTGGGATGCTCAATCATCAAGTGAACGTCCAATGGTTTGTTTGCTGTTCTCGCTATGTAGCGCATGTCATTTAAAGACATGGCAAAATTAGGCACATAACGCCCATCCATAATGTCAATATGGAAGGAGTCAATGCCACCCTCTTCCAGATTTTTTACTTCTTTCTCCAGATTACCGTAGTCGGCACACATCATGGAGGCTGTTAGTTCAAACTGCATATTCTCTATCTCTCTTTCCATAAAATATAGTTCCTTACGTACATCCTCCAAAACAGACTATATCCCCAATGCTTCTACTACTCTCTGACAACTTCGTTCATCACGGTACAAGTGCATTTTATCTGTTAATTCCCTCCGCTTTTCCCTTGTAGAATCTATATTTCTGCTAATCTCCCCGACAAAACCGCAAAAATCTTTAAAAGAATTTATCTCTTTTCCTGGAAGCCAGTCCCTGATATTCTCAAAAACAAACCCACGGCTGTTTTCATATTCCTCCATATCATCAAGCGTAAATCCAATTGGCTTGTCCAAAAGCATATAATCGACAGCAGCCGATGAATAATCGCTGATCAGTGCGTCCGCACATCCAAGTATCTGATTGATCTGAAGCTGCTTTTCCAATAGCTGCTCATGATCTAGCATCACAATCCGCCTCATATCCAACCTGCCGATTTTTGTTCTATCCTGAAAGGGATGCAGCTTTAGAATTATTACAGCGTGTAACTCCCAGAGCAACCTATCCAGTTTCCGTAACTTCTCATAAGTATCTATAACTGGTAATCCGGTCTGCCCTTCCATATCATATTCATTTAAAGCAGACAATCCTGTTTTTGCCATACGGAATGTAGGAAGCCAAAATATATATTTCTCTGCATCAGGGAATTGAAATTTCCGCCACATTCTTTTCTGCGTATGAAATAGCCAGTCATTCTTTGGATACCCTGTCACAAGGACCTGGTCTTTTCGCAGCCCGTATATCTCTTCATGGATTTTTTTATAAACCTCACTGATTACGATATTATATTCATACCGCTTTTCACAACGGACAAAGTTCACCCTTGTCTTAAATCCACATCCATGCCATAGCTGCACCCGAATCTGGTCCTCTCTCGCATTTCTGCAGAATCCATAGGCATCGGTCATAAAAATATATTTCGCAAGGCACAGTGCCTTGTAGTATGCATCCCGCTCCTCCTTTTCCTCTGCCACAGACCAGTCAAAAGAAAGGAACCTGACATTCTCGTATTTCTGCATAATATAGGAAAATTCAGACGGATTCTTCACCAGCCAGATCAGTTCATATTTGTGGTAATATCCTGCTTCCAGCATATATTCAAACAGCGCTCTCGCATTATCTACATAATCCATCCCCTTGATATAAGCGGAAGCGTGAGGACCACTACGGAAAATAATCCGATTTTCTAAAGGGGCGTCTGCATACTTTTTCCTGTAATACAAATCAAACTCTGTCTCACGGTCCGCAAAAAAATAAATCTCAGAACATTTCTCCTGCACGTCCGTTTTCAACTGTACAAGTTTACGATAAGACTCTTTAAAATAGTCGTTTAGAATAATGAAAAAAGCCTCTTCTTCCAGACTGCAGAAATACGAGTATGGATAAATAGGAAGTTCCATCCCCTGAAAAGAAACCGACTGACTTCCCCGGGCTATGCTCCCTGATATTCTGTCATCTGTATCTGAAAGTATCCCTGCCAGATGGGATGCAACCTCATATTTTGCAAGCAGTTCTTCCAGATACTTTTCCGAGAAATCTACAAGATATATATTCTGCCCTCCCTGCCTCTTCATGGCCTGCACATGTTCGGCAGTCAGTTTCTTTAGTTTCATTGTATCCATACTCCCTTTCTACTGCAGAAGCCCATCAGCCTCCGCAAAACGCCAGAACAACTCCTTCTGCTCAAAATGATAAATCTTTGATTGTTCTATCCCGATTTCACACAATCGTTTACACACTTCTTCTGCCTTTCCAGGGTTTTTGATCGTAATGACCACCGTGTCAAACTCCATCTCCGGCCAATCTAAAGGATTTCTCACCACAAAAGGATATCCTTCCATCCTTTCATACCCAAAGTCAATACATCCTGCAAAAATAAGTTTCTCATGGTTCTTAACATGCTGGTGATATTTCTTGCCTAAATCGCCTGCGCCATATAACAATATACGGGATTTCTCTGGCATACTCTCCATCCACACAGGGTCTATCCATAACAGATTTTTATCTAAAAAGCCTAAACGCGAATTAATTCCTTTGTACAGCAATTCCGTAATATAAAGTTCTGCCTGCAGCCGCATTCCCCTTGTAAATGCGGGATGCCCATAAAGACTGATAAAGTATTGATAAACCGCATTCACTTTGCTTAAATACTGTAAATCCGGCGCATGGACCATAGATTCCTGATGAATCATATAATGGTAAAATGCTTCTTTTAAGATATAGACCCGGCTGCATGTCAGAAGATAAGATATCATACAGAGCTTGTCCTCTGACATGGATATTTCATCCGGAATATTCCTCTGTATCTCCTTCAACCTTTCAGCCAAAAAAATTTTACAGCATAACGAGCCCCTGAGTCCTACATCCTTTGTACTGAGATTGTAAATCGCATTTTCCCGGAGGAATCCCATTCGGCTCTCTCCATACAGCCCTTGTGGGACACCGTCATAATGTACAGAAATATAATTTCCTTCAAAAATATAGCCGCTGCTTACCATATCTGCCTGGTATTCTTCCGCGCACTCACACAATCTCTCATACATTTCCGGCTCTATCCAGTCATCGCTGTCCACATAGCCGATATATTTTCCCCTTGCAGCCTTTACCCCCGCTTTTCTGGCAGAAACAAGACCTCCGTTTTCCTTCCGGATCATCCGGATTCTCGCGTCTTTCTCCATATACGCCTTCAAGATATCCGGGCTGGAGTCCGCGGAACCATCATCTACACAGATAATCTCCATGTCCTGCATAGTCTGGCTAAGGACACTGTCCAGACACTTTACTAAATATTCTTCTGTGTTATACACCGGAATGACTACGGATAACCGGATCATCTTTTATTCCTCCCTGATGATATGTATCTCTTCTATCCCATACTGTAACAGGCTCTCTAACATCTGGCGTACACATAGGCTGGCAATCAGATAAGTTCCCCCCGGATACTGGCTGCATGCCGCAGACAGACTGAGCACCGGAAGCCCTTCCAGTGTCTTTCCCTGCATCAGGGGAGCATTGTCACAAAAACACATGACCTGTTTCTGCCGGTTCCTGCTTTTCAAAAACTCCCAGACTTCTTTTCCTACTTTTCCTGCCCCATAAATTACAATCTGCTCTGCATCCTCCAGTTTGGAATCATTTTGAACCGTACCTATATATCTCATCCACTATACCTCCAGCATTTCCGGATAAATTCTGCAAACTCTGCCCCACTGCAGTCCTGGACTTCCATCCGTGGGATTGCATATGGATGTGTGTTTTCATTCCACACTCCCTTCAAAGTCGATGCTGCCTTTTGAATTCCGTATTGACTGCATATCTCAAGAGTATCCTGGTTGAAATGCATACGCGAACCAAAAGGATAGGAAAACACTTCAATCTTCCTTCCCAGTTCTTTCTCCAGAAATTTCACGGATGCGCCTATTTCATACTGTTGGCTCTCCCTCGTCTGCGCTCCCAGGGAACGGTGGTTCACCGTATGGCCGCCAATCGTGATGCACTTGGAACTGTCCAGCTCATGAAGCTGCTGTATGTCAACCGGAAGATTTTCTTTTCTCCCTTGTGCATCTATATCTGCCCAGTTCCGCAGCTGTTCCAACCAGAAATTTGCCCGCTCTACCTCTGGCTCCAGACGCAGAAGCCAATGCAGGGATTTTATCAAATCTACCCGTTTCTCCAGACTGTCCGTCTCCCATGTATAGTGATACAGAGAATCCTTTAGCTCAAACCGGCTTGGATAGGGTATCTTCCGGGTCAATACTCTGACAAGTTCATCCCACCAGTATTCCTGCTTTCCATCCACATATCCTGAGGCCACAAATACAGCTGCAGGCACTTCATATCTTTCCAGAATAGGAAGCGCATATTCATAATTATCCCCATAGCCGTCATCAAAGGTAACTACAACTCCGTTTTCTCCTGATTTGGCCCAGTCCTCCTCAAAACGGAACAGATGGAAATTACTTTTTAAATATCTCATCTGCTCCTCGAAGTGCTCCGGCGAAACCGTCAGATGATAGATATCATCCGATGCCGGATGAATCCGGTGATACAATAAACACAATACTTTCTGCATGATTCATACACTCCTGTCTGTTACTGCGGCATATAAAGCAGAATCCTGCCTGTTACCGTCCGCTTACAAACTGCAAAATCCTGTCCGTCACGGCCTGTGCAGCTTCTCCTCTGTCAAAAGACCCGTACTCTGTCAAAAATTCTGTCATTCCCTTTTGATATGCTTCCTCATCAAATCCCATAATCTTCCTGCACAGTTCCTCATTACTGAACGCCTCAATATAAGGCATTTCTTCAAAGGAAAGATAATATCCCCGTTCTTTTTCGTACAGATGCAGATCCGGATGAAAAAGAAAAACCGGTTTTCTCTGCAGTGAAAAATCCCACATGATAGATGAATAGTCCGTAACCAGAATATCCGCAGCCGCAAGCAATTCCTGCGGGTCATCATAATCCGTTACATTCAGCCATTCCCCGCCCCCTGCATCACTTACCGGACATGTAAGCTGTTCATTCATCGTAAAGTAATGTTCATCATGAGATGCCCTTGAAATATACTTCCCGGCAGACTCTTTGTCCGACGGGTGGCATCTTAGAAACACCTTGTATTTTTTCCCAAATCTAAGAGTGAACGCCCGCTGCATTTTTTCTAAATCAAGGATTTCTACGTCCTCAGACTCTGTTTCCCGAAATGTCGGCGCATACAGTACAATTCCTTCCTCTGGCCGAATCCCAAAGAGCTTGTCTATTTTCTGTCTGCATGCATTTTGTTTCCAGAAAATATCATTTCTTGGATATCCGCATTCCATAATCTCACCTTTATAATGAAACGCCCTTCGGTACAGCCCGCTGTTAAACTTCGATGGCGATATCATGATGTCTTCCATTTTCGAATTCATTTCACACAAATCCAGATAAGAACCCGGAAGTCCCTCTGCATCAAACTCTATCTTCTTTAGCGGACCGCCTCCATGCCATGTTTGTATGTAAATCTGCCCCTCCCGTTTTCGGGTGAAAAAACTCTTATGCTGATTGTCAATCCAGATTCCGGCTGTTCCCAGTTCATGCAGATGTTCATAAGAACCATATGGAACCCTGCGTATCTCTTTCGGCAGCTTGATTCCATCATCCTTTGATACCCATACCATATCCAGGTATTGCCCTGTCTTCATCAAATCCAGGGCAATATACTTTGGATTTCCTCCAAAGCCCCATCCGCTGCCATTCATAAATACAACCTTGTTTTTCTCCACCGGGGCTGACCAGATTTCCTCATATAACCGGTTGACTAACTCAGAAGCCGTGACATGATTTGTAAAACCCAGATTCTTCAAATGGGCCTCTATGTCCCGCTCATGTCTTGGCATGACCGCTATCATCACATATACTTCCTCACGGATACCGCAAAACTCAGATATTTCTTTCACCGGATATCCTTCCATGAGCGGCTTGTTTTCACTCTTATCTGAAACGACAACGTTGATTTTATGACATGGTTTTAATAGTGTCAGAAGAAGAGACGCCACACCGCCGGCTCCATAAATGAGCACATATTTATATTTTCCACATTGCTCTGACAGTTCTCTTAAAACCTTGGATTCCATCAGCATTTCCTCTCTTTCCACCGAAAAAATTTCATACTTTTGGCATAACCATGCTGTGTATCGTACGCTCATACATCTCACAAAGACCAGTTTCCGGCATCCAGCCAAGTCTCTGCAGCTTTGAAGTATCCAGATTCATACAGAGCACAGGCGCATATCCCCGCTCTTTTTGAATCGCGTCCTCCGGCTCCATCCGGACTCTGATTCTGCCCCTTGCACTTTTTGCTGCAACCAGTTCCGCCATATCCCTGATGCTGCAGTAGGTTGCCTCATTTGCCGCATTATAAGCCTCTCCTGACATCCCTTCTGTCATCACCTTCAATATAGCAGTACACGCATCCGCCAGATACAGATAATTCCGTTTCGTATTTCCTTTTGTGTGCAGTACAATATCTCTTCCTTCTATCGCACATCTGGCAAACTCTGCAAACACCCTTTCGTCCGCATAATCCACTCCCGGGCCAAAAGTCTGCGTCAACCGCACCGTCCGGGCAGGAACGCCATATTCCGAAAAATATGCTGTGCACATGTTCTCACACAGCCGCTTGCTCTCCGGATAGGAGGCTCGAACCGACATGGTATCCAGATTCGTTCCGTCTTTCTCACAGATCTTATCCGCCTTCTGCGGAGCCCCATACACCTCCATTGTGGAGAGATAAACAAAACTCCTGATTGGATTTCTCCTGGCAAATTCCAGCATCCTGCGGGTTCCGTCCACTGAAGTATGAATTACCTCTGTCGGACAAATAGAAAAACTCCTGCTGGAAGTAATAGCTGCCCCATGAATCATGTAGTCCACTGCCCTATCCTCTTCTCTTAACTGGGTGATATCTGAATAAAGATACTCCACCCGTTCTCCCAGATTGCTCCACAGATGCTCTGCCTTCTTTCTGTCCCGTACAACAGCTATAACTCTGCATTTACAATACTCCGCCAGAAACCGGACCAAATATTTTCCGATCAGTCCGGTAGCTCCGGAAATCAACACCGTACTCCCGTCTATCTTTTCAGAGTTGACCCTTTTTCTGATATAATCCATATCCTCTGCTATGATCCGGTTCATTCTGCTTTTCACCTCCTTTCCCTGCTGCATCCCGTCTGGATGGATATTTAACTCAGACTTCCTCATAAGATATTTTTTCACTATCACTCAATACAGCTGTTGGTTCTCCCTTGCATCGTACAGCGCCCGGAACATGTAGAAATCGTCTGGCGTGGTAATCTTAATATTTTCAAAGGAACATTCCACCACATGCATCTTCTTCCCGTAAGCCCTCATCAGAGTACAGGAATCAATCATATCTGTATATCCGTCCCTAAGTGCCTGCTCTTCTGCCTCCAATAGTTCCTCCAACCAAAAACTCTCAGGAGCCTTAGCAAGCCGCGAATACCTCCGGCTCTCCACGGTCTTGATATTATTTTCATCATCAATCAGCACAAAAGTCTCCTGGGAAGGTGCACAGGTAATTGCCGAACCATATTTCTTCACCCCGGAAATATTCTCACTGATAATCCGGTTATTGATCAATGGGCGGACTCCGTCATGAATCAGGACAATATTATTTTCCATCCCATAAAGCTCTGCGGCTGCCTTTACACCGTTATAAATGGAAAGCTGTCCGGTGGTCCCTCCTGGTACAATCTTCCCAATCTTGTCTAGACGATACCGGTAACGCATCTCTTCCATATAGGAAATCCATTCTTCCAGGCAGGCCACAACAATCCCATCAATCTCCTCATGATACTGGAAAACTTCTATTGTATGTACAATGATTGGCTTGCCGTGGATCAGCAAAAACTGTTTTGGCCTGTCCTTGGAATTCATTCTTTTGCCCGATCCTCCGGCAAATATAACGGCAATATTCAATATCATCCCCTCCCTTCATCCTCCTGCTGCCAATGCAATACTTTTTAATAAATGGTATAGTAATTCCTGATTCCCTTTTCTTCCAGCAATGGTATGACCGCATCCTGATTCTCTTTGCTGAGACACGTAACAATTCCAACTTCTTTGGCATTCTCTAACTCCGATAAGCAGATCACCGGTTTCCCCTGAAATGTTTCCACCTTTTTCTGCCCGTCTGAAACAATGAATCCGTCCGTATCCCGAATCCACAGTGAACACCTTTCTGCAATCTCCCCGGTTCCATAAACATACCATTTTCCATAGTGGTTCCTGCATTTCTCCGCTGCTAACTGCACAAAAAAAAGTTCCTGGAACTCCTGCAGCTTACCATGTACACCATACTGTTTTGTAAACCATTCCAGAAATGTCCTTACATAATAGTGTTGGTTCGTCTCATTCAAGGAAGCGTAAAATGTACTTTCCACGATGCCTGTCAATTTCCCGCTGTCCTGGACAATATAGGTCCAGAGATAATTCTGTAAATCCCTTGGAATGTCCTCTCTGCAGGAAGACGTACAAACTTTTCTCAAAAAAGCATCAATGACTTCCGACTTAATCCAAAAATTCCCCGTCACATGGACAGGCGGAATCTCTTCCTGAATTACCGATTTCAAATCTAATTTTTCAATACAGCCCTTTACCGCATCAAATTGATTGCCCCATCCAATGCCAAGCGTTCCCACCCATGTGCTGAAAATGGGCACCGGATGCATGAGCATCCCCAGATACGTTTTTCTGTGGAGCAATTTCAAAACCGAATGAATATATCCTGTATCTTTCACCAGATTTTCCCAGATATTAAAAAAGTATGATTTTCCGGTACAACTGGGCGTCTGGTCTGATGACAGATCGGTATCATGGAGCAGACAGATATAATGATATTTCTTCGTATCTGATTCCAACAGGATTTCCATATCTGATTTCTCTGACAGGACTGTCAGAAAGCCCTTCTCCTGATAGAAAGACTTTATCTCTGTGCTGGCCGTAAAAATCTGAACAGTACAGACAGTATGAATCCTGTCCAGATATTCCACTGCTGACAAAGAAGCATTCATCCACTCAGCCCGCACACACACCAGTGCATTCCAAGCTCTTTCTTTCTCACCCGACTCTAAAATATACTGTAACCCAAGACTTCTCTGCAGTTTGGCAGGATTCTGCGTGCGAATCAGATTCTTCCAAATCAAATCCACATCATAATCCGTATGTTTATCCACATGCTCCATGCTTAAGGGCAGATTTTCCTGCGTTTGATAATAGAGCGTGTTGTATGACAGCTGTTTTCTCTTTAAAAAAGGAAAGTTTCTTTTGGCCATCATCTCGTAAGAAAGATAATCACATTGAAAAAACTGGTTTTTCAGATTCTCTGTCTCATTGGGCTTTGTATCTGCATATGCATCATAGGTATAACCCTTCGCTGCAAAATAGCTGGTCAGCTTACGCTCATACTTCTTTACCACAGTCATATAATCTCTGTAATAGGGCATCGTTTCCCAATACTCACGGAATTCCACGCTGTGGAACATCGGAGACTGAAACACATAGAAAAAAGATAAAAGATGCTCCGGGTCATTTCCTGTGGCACCATAGGTTCCAGCACCACGCTTCATCAGACCCCAGAAATCCAGATTCCTCGATTCCATCTCGTTAAAAATCTTACTGATATCATCAAAGGGACCATAAAAAGAATCATTTGCCAGAATCAGTTCATCAAATTGTCTGATTTTATCCCATCCGATGAATCTGCACAGCGCATCCTTAAAACCGCCTGCATCCAAACCCTGATTTTCCCGGTAGAAAATGCTGTCTGCATAGTCAGAAAGGTGGTGCCGTCCCTTCTCGATTTTTGGCATGTTGCATACTACAGCGATTGTAGCTGCAATGGGACGGATAGAACGAAGGAAGTATCCTATGTAGTCGTCAATGATATTTTGTTTATCGTAGGTAAGGTATATTAGTAGTCTGCGCATGGAACCTCCATAGGATTTTCCTCATATTTTTCAAGCCTGTCTCCTTCTTGAGTTCTCTATTTTTTACACCATATAATAGACTCAAAACCATAGTATTCCCATGTTCCCATGAGTACAGTGTTTAATTCGGAACTCTTCGCCTCATTTAATTCGCCAATTTTTCTCATAAAATATGGTTGGTTATTTCTGGTTTTATAGATGGTTTTCATACTGCATTCCGATAGTATCGAATTAATTTTGTTCCAGTCAGGTATTTTATTATGAGAACTATCATCATAAAAATTCAAACAACCTCTGCGGGATGTTGGAAAATACTGACTGTCTTCCGATGGGAACGACATATACATCCTACCGCCCTTTTTGAGAGCCATAATCATTGCGCGCAAAACCCTTTCCGGTTCATCACAATGCTCTATATTATGAGACGAAATCACCGCATCAAACACATTATGGTACCTTTCAATCTCTGCTGCAAAATCCTCACTTTTTACAATGTGGTACTCATCGGCATATTCCTTTGAATCCGAAGTTTGATTATAGTCACCAACATCAATCCCTACGTAATAAATCTTATTTAAAACCGCTTTGACATTTTGCGGACTCCGATTTCCACACCCAACATCTAATATCTTTGTATCCGCTGAATCTTTAATACTATGCAAAAAAGCATGGATACCATGGGGATAAAATATTTTCTCATATATAAAATAATCTATTAATCTTCTTTTTTTGACTGGTATTTTAGGGAATAAATCAATTATATTTTTTCGCGGAACATACTTTCTGATTTCTTTTCGAACTTCTTCATAATATTGCTTTGAATCACTTGCAATCAAAATAATCAAATGTTCGCAATCCAG
>CANOBT010000034.1 GCA_947564305.1 uncultured Lachnospiraceae bacterium
AGGACATTGACAGAGAGGCGGCACATCCATTGGCATATGTATGGAACGCGGGGCAGGTGCGGGAAGAGGAAGAAAATCTGTCAGATGGATATGGAGAATGGGGGTCCATATCCATCGTCAAGGGCCAGGGAGGATTGTGTTGGATTTTATAAGTATATTTGCAGCTATGTTTATGCGGGGGAAGCCCCTGTTCTATACGCTGCAAACATGCTATGTAAATTTATCTCTATATTGAAGGAGGAGCTATGGGTTACCATTATAAATATAAAGAATATATCTATCGGCATATGTATCCAAAGAAAAGCTCGGCATCATTTACATACCATAAACATCCTGATTCCAGAGGCGGATATCTGGACGATGGAATTTGTGAGCTTTGCGGTACAAAGGGACAGACGGTTCTTATTGAAGAGGAGAAGCCAAGGTGTTGCTATAAATGTTACATGAAGCTTCGCAGGAGTAAAGAAGAAATAATTGATACAACAAGATTGCAGAAAGCAAAGTATATCTCGTTAGAAGAGGCAAAGCGAATTGTAAAAAACGCGCCGGTTCCAGGCAAACCCGGAATCGCCGGGCTGAATCAGAAAAAGAATGCGGGGCTATTAGCAGCATTGGGACTGTTTCTTTTGGAAGACAAGGAATAGAGGTTTAACTGTGTGGTTGGATGGTCTATAGAGTATCCACATTATTATTTACAGCTTGAGCTACCGCAAAGGAGGTAAAAAGCTATATGAAAAACAAAATCACGATTTTCCGCGGAAGCCATCAAATTGGCGGCTGTGCAACGGAATTCAGGACACCGCGCCATCGTATTCTCGTTGATTTCGGGGCAAAGCTTCCAGATAGTGAAGCAGAGGATACAATCACAGATCAGGAACTTTCGGATACTATCTTTGACGGAACGCCATGTGACGGCGTATTATTTACACATTATCATGGAGACCATATTGGATTATATAAGAAAATTCCGCAGGGTATTCCCCTGTATATAGGACCAACAGCAAAGAAGATTCTTGAGATTCTGACAGAAAAACTGGATTACCTTGCACAAGGGGATGAGAAAGGAATCGAACGAATCCGGAAAATGAAAGTCTACTCTCCTAAAAATGGAATCCTTGATTTTGGAGATATACGTGTAACCCCTTTTATAGTAGACCATTCTGCCTTAGATGCCTATATGCTTCTGATTGAGATTGACGGCAAAAGGATTCTGTACACCGGAGATTTCCGCGACCATGGAATTGCGGGAGAGCATGACCGGCTAGAAAAAACAATCCGGGCATATATAGGGAATGTGGATATTTTGATTACAGAAGGAACCATGCTTTCCAGAATTGATGAAGCCAAATGGAATCCGGTTCAGACAGAGGCAGACTTAAGAAAGCGTGCCAGAGAGTTGTTCCGTTCCAACAAAGAATCAGTCATCCTGATATCATCCACAAATCTGGACAGTATCATGGAGTTTTATCATGCTCTGCCATGGGGGATGGATTTTGTATGTGATGCTTATCAGGCAAAGGTGATGTTGGCAGCCATGCGGGATAAGGGAAAATATTATCCGCAATATAGAACGGAAATGATACACGGAAGGCCGAGACGCATCTATATCGTTGGGGATATGGACGGATTGGGACAGAAAGAAAATTGTTATCAGGCAGAGTTTCCTATTTTGAAAGATAAAGGCTTCACTATGCTGGCCAGAGAAAATAATCCCAGGTTTTCAAAGATTATGGCGGATTTTTCAGACCCGCTGATTATTTATTCTAAATGGACGGGCTACCTGGAAGGAGAGCATGCAGTCCCTGCGGTAAAAAAGTTTATCGGGGTTCATCGTATGGAAATACTGCATACCAGCGGACATGCTTACGTGGAGACGATAGAGAAGCTGATACGGCTGACAGAACCGAAAACCATCATTCCTATGCATACGGAGTGCGCGGATACATTTTCTAAGATACCGGCATTTGTCCCATATAAGGATAAGGTCTGCGTATTGAATGACGGAGAATCATTTTATCTCTAATGAAGGGGATTGACACATGGGGAAGGAGACGGGTTATGTGTAAAATAGCATATTTTAATGAGAAGAGCGAGTTAAAGGAATATCTGGAGGGTGGTATATGCAGGGAAGAGCGGCAGTACGCAGCTATGCTGTTTTATATTTTTATGAGTGAAAAAGGAAAAAAGAACGGCACACAAAACGACATTATAAAGAGATGTTTAAAACTGGATGATAGTACTACCTCGGTAATCATTGAAGAAGTGTATTTTGAAGCAACTTTGATGCGCGACTTTTTTGAGGCTGACCGAAGCAAATTTAACAAGCAACTCTTAGAATATTGTCTGGGATGGTTATATCCTGAAAAAGACGGAAAAAATTCAGAATTTGAAGAGATAAAGAAAAAATGGATGGAAGCATTTTCTATAAAAAACTCAAGTCGGAATTTAGGTCAGAGTAAGTCGAAAAAGAAGATTAAAGAAAAATTTAATCTCAATTCTGAAATTGTAAGGGATAGGATTAATCAGAATAAAATATCTGACGAGTCTGAAGAATTTAAAAAATTTGTAAAACAAATAAAAGAAAAAGCATGTCTTGATATTGCAGGGATGATGATGAATGCTACTCCTGATATCTTAGTCGTATATAGAGTGGGAACATCTAAAAGCGAAAAGCGGTACGTCAAAGCATTAGAATGTAAATATCTATCTGGAGAGGGGGACTATGAAGATGTAGCAGGGGTTGGATGCAAGATGCAGTTTTTTATTCAGGAGTGTATTATGCACTTTTGTTTTGGAAACACTGAAAAAGTTGATGATAGGGGAGATAGGTATGTCCGATTTCCTTCTTTCCATCCCTCTCCCAATAAAGGTTTTTGGGGGGAAAATCAAAGGACTCTTGATTTGTGGAGAGAAACCTGTGACAGAGTCTATCATGGAATTTTAAATCAGGATTTGAAATCTCAGGATTTTTTTAATGAAGGTGTGGAAGTCATTCAATTTGAAAGGCCGGACAAAAAGAAGCCCATTAAGGATTCCGTGCTGATTCCTATAGATAATCTGAAGACCTATTTCAACGAGAATCATTTATTAGATGATGTACGGCGAGACGCAATTGAGAAATTAAGACCAGCAGATGATAAAGATATCCAATTATTGATAGATTCTGCCATTCACATTCATTTCCTTCATCAATTAGCGCGTAAGGAAGGACTGCTTATTTTTGATTTTGCCGCATGCGATCTGCTCCCCGAGTACTTAAGGCATCCTTTTCTGCTCATTGCGGATGCGCTTGAGCCGAAGGATATCATCAAAATCACAACGAATGAATATTGGATAAACGATCCAAAAGGGGTCCACGCTATGATTGCCTATTTCTATATCCAGGGAGCGCTTTACATTCAAGCGGGGGAGAATCCGGATTATCTTCAGAAAATCCTCGCCTCCCTTATTCCGTCTAAGTGTCGTTTGGAACACCAGAAGCGATTGGAGAAAGACAAAATGTTGTGTCAGAAGCCGATTGCGGAAAGATTTGCTGATATTATGTCTCCCGGGCTGCGGGATTCCTCTGTATCTGAAAAGGTAAATTTACTGGAAAAGAAACTGGAAAGCCTGTCAGACCAATCGATACAGAAGCTGGAAGGAATGCTGGAAACCTGTTCCCTTGCCGGATGTGTATTTGCATTGCATGAAAACACCCGGAAGAAGGTTATGGCTAATATACGCGTAGATACACGTATCATTCTGGAAATCGCTGTGGATAAGACCTATTACTACCAACCTTTTAATACCGAACATGAAAACCGGCTGTTTGAAACGATTGCGAGGGTATTATCTGTTGTCAATGAAGAATGGTAGAAAATACTGGCAAAGCTGTAGTAAACCTCTATACACATTATTTTTACAATATAGATACCGGAGGAATGAATAAGATGTTGGAAAGAACCATCAACAAAAAGTTGAAATCATGGAAAAGTCAGGAGCATAAAAAGGCGCTTTGCGTTATTGGTGCCAGACAGATAGGAAAAACAACGATTATAAGGGGATTTGTGTATACGATTGATTTTGGGGCCTTAGAGTAGGTTGTTATTTTTAGGGAAAATAAAAAATACACTTTTTGTGTGAACCAGACAAAAGTCACTTTTACAGGATGTAAAGGCGGCTTTTTTTTCGTGGGCACGGCGGGTGCATGTTCTAACGGAATTAGTTGAAATAGACTATGATGGACTGAATATGCCTATTTCCTAGGTGAAAATACGCGCAATGCGTCTAAAGAAGTCAGTATAATAAAAAACAGAAAATCTGCGTCGGAAAGGACAATATTATACAAGATGAACAAAAATTCCCATAGTGATGGGCAGCTTTTAAAGAACAATGGGTGCAGACCCGGCAAAGGAGATGCATTATGACAAAAAAGAAACAAAAGCTTGAGTTTCGATACTATGAGATAGAGCCAAATGAGCAGGTGCTGGCACTTTTAGGCGAGGAGTGGAGAAGACCCTATGGAGATAATATTACGGATTTGCATTTCCATAATTATATGGAGATTGGAATCTGCTATGAAGGGCATGGAGAAAGCCGGCTGTTTGACTCTGTAAAAACTTTCCATGAGGGAGTAATCACGATCATACCCCCGAATTATCCTCACAGCAATACGGCAGATTCTGGGACTACCGCTATGTGGGAGTGGTTGTATCTGGATATGGACAGTGTACTGCAGGATATGAAGGAATTGTCTTTCAGTAAGCTGAACATAGAGTATATGCTGGATATTTTATATGAATCCGCATTATTTTTTAGTCAGGACGAGCATCGGAAAATCAGTAATATTATCCTGGCAATCCGTGAAGAATGTGCGAAGAAAGGGTATATGTATCGGGAGAACCTGAAAGGACTATTGCAGTCCTTTGTGGTAGAACTGCTGCGGCTCCACAATATGAAGGGAGATATGCCGAAGAAAAGCTCCAGAAATTTTCAGATTGCCCCGGCACTCAGCTATGTGAAAGAGCATTATAATGAAGAAATTAAAATCCAAAATCTAGCCGAGGTATGTGGTATCAGCGAGACGCATTTTCGAAGAGTGTTTCAGGAGTGCATGAATATGCCGCCAAATGAGTATGTCAATGTCATACGAATTCAAAGGGCAAGCAAGCTTTTGTTAAAAAGCTACGCAACTATGGAAGAGATAGCATTTCAGGTTGGATATGGAGATGTGTCAACCTTTACTCGGAATTTTAAGAAGATGTTTGGTATCACTCCCTATCAGTGGAAAAGGTCTCCGGATAATTATTCGAGGCAGATGTTAGAATCCAGAGTCAGTGTATTGCGCGGATGGGAATAAAAACACCGGATAGCAGCCAAAAAGATGGAATATGCCTTTTTTTTGATTGAATAAAAACGCAATATAATAGAGATATTGTTTATAATTATTTACACAAAAAGACATCCGAAAAAATAAATAGTGTACAAAATGCACAAAAAACTTTTCGGGGGACAAGGAGGAGATAAGAAAATGAAGAAAAAGTTAATTTCAATGCTGCTTGTGGGGACTATGGTATTTTCCTTGACAGCCTGCGGTGGCGGCACAGACAGCGGCAGTGACGGCGGAAGCTCAGGCAGCGAAAAGACGGAAGAAGGTTCTGCGGACATGGGCACAAGTGATGATGAGAATACACTGACTGTTGCGGCATGGGACCCGGCGTTCAATATTCCTGCTATTGAGGCGGCTGCAGCAGACTACAAAGAAAATGTAAATCCGGATTTCAATTTGGTGCTTAAAGAACAAGCGGGTTCCGGAGATATTGAGACTGCGATCACAACAGCCGCTTCTTCAGGAAAATATGAGACACTGCCGGATATCGTTCTGTTCCAGGATCACTGGATTCAGAAGTTTGTAGCGGACTATCCGGATGCATGGCAGGATGTGAACGACATTGATATTAACTGGGATGACTTCTATGAAGAAAAATTGGACTACTCTACGATTGACGGTGTCCATTATGGAGTGCCGGTAGACGGCGGCACAGTTATCACGGCATACCGTGTAGACCTTTTGGAAGAGTGCGGATACACCATTGATGACCTGACAGGAATCACATGGGATGAATTTATTGAGATTGGAAAAGTGGTAAAAGAAAAGACAGGTAAATACCTGATGTGTATGGATGGCGACGGAAATGACCTGGTTTACCTGATGTGCCAGGCAGAAGGCGTATCTCAGTTCAAGGATGGCAAGCCATATATTTCCGATAATGAAACATTGAAGGAAGTGATCCAGACAATTGTTGAGATGGCAAATGAGGGCGTCCTTCTTCTTTCCAACAGTTGGTCAGATTATACAGATCAGGCAATTCAGGGCGACCAGGTTGCAGGTGTCATGAATGGTAACTGGATTATTCCTACCATTCAGAAAGTAGAAGCTAACAGCGGAAAATGGGAAATCACATCAATGCCTACTCTGTCAGGCGAAGAAGGATATGCTTCTAATGGTGGTTCTTCTCTGTATATTACGGCTAATTGTAAGAAAGTAGATCTGGCAAAAGATTTTCTGGCTTATACATTTGGAGGAAGTACGGTAACTTATGATAATGCATTGAAGAATGGCGGTGTGGTTTCTACATATATTCCGGCCGGCGAGTCAGAAGTCTACCAGGAGGGTGTTGCATTCTTCAACGATACTCCGGTTTATGCAGATATTGCAGAGATGGGAAGTAATGTAAAGGTTATTGAACAGAGCCCATATCATTATACATGCCGTACTCAGATTGCAGCGGCAATCGTAAATATTATTAACGGCGGAGACCTGGATGAGGAACTCCAGTTGGCAGAAGAACAGTTGAACTTCGAAATGGGTAACTAAGCTGCTTGTGAATGATAAGTTATTTTTATAGTTCAGAACGGGGAAAACGGTTTTCCGTTTTCCCCTTACTATTACGATAGTCTTTTGGAATTCCGTCACTTCGAAAGAGAAGAAATTCCGGGAGCTTATTACGAAAAAGGAGGAATCCAGGTGGAAAAGAAAAAAGGAATGAGTTTGCTTCAAAAGCAGTCCAGAGCCGGTTGGGTGTTCCTGACTCCAGCCACTGTGATGATTGCCATTATGAGTTTCTGGCCAATGCTGAACGCATTTATCACATCATTAAAAACAGGTTCCAGTGCAAATATGCAGTGGGCAGAACCGGTTACTTATAACTATACGAGAATGTTTGCGGATAAGTTGTTTATACGCTCCGTAGGCAATACGTTTTTGTATCTGGCAGTGCAGGTGCCGATAATGCTGATACTTGCAATCCTGTTGGCACAGTTATTGAATAATAAGGACTTAAAATTAAAAGGATTTTTCCGTACGTGTGTATTCCTGCCATGTGCAACTGCATTGGTTTCTTATTCTTTGATTTTCAAATCCTTATTTGCTACGGAAGGATTGATTAACAGTATTCTTGTAAAATTGCACATATTGACAGAAAATTACAACTTCCTCGGCAATTCGGCAAGTGCAAAAGCGGTAATTATTCTTGCACTGATTTGGAGATGGACAGGTTATAACATGGTATTCTATTTGGCCGGCCTGCAGAATATCGAATACTCCGTATATGAGGCGGCAAAGATTGACGGTGCGAACGGCTGGCAGACATTCTGGGGAATTACCGTTCCTCTTCTGAAGCCTACAATTATCATGACATTTATTATGTCCATCAACGGCACATTACAGCTCTTCGACGAGTCAGTCAACCTGACGAACGGCGGACCTGCGAACTCTACAATTACGATGTCACACTACATTTACAATATGACATTCGGTACAGGGGTTGCAAACTTTGGATATGCGACTGCAATGGCATTCTGTGTATTTATCATGGTTGCTATTCTTGCATTAATCAATATGAAAGTAGGTGATACACGTGACTGAGAAAAAGAATAGAAGTATGATTCAACGTAGACTGATCCCGACATATATTTTTCTGGTAATCGTATCATTTATTTCAGTATTCCCGTTTTATTGGATGATTTCTGCAGCTACCAATACATCTTTTGATGTTGCGAGCGGACGGATTCTGCCGGGCGGTTACTTAATGCAGAATTTCCAAAATCTGCTTGCAGGCCAGAATTTGTGGGGCGCTATGGGTAATTCCTTCCTGTATGCGATTGTACAGACAATATTGGCTTTGTTCATTTGCTCATTGGCTGGCTTTGGATTTGAATTGTATCATGATAAGAAAAAGGATTTGGTATTTACCATTCTGCTTCTTGCGATGATGATTCCTGGAGTTGCAACTATGATTCCTTTGTTTAATATGATTTCAACTATGGGAATGCTGAACTCCGTATGGGGATTCATTTTACCGGCAATCTCAACACCGTTTTTGATCATGATGTTCAGACAGAATTCCAGAAACTTCCCGGTTGATGTTATGGAAGCTGCCCGTATTGACGGTTTGACAGAGATTCAGATTTTCTTCCGTATGTATATGCCGATGATGAAATCCACTTATGCGGCGGCAGCCGTTATCACCTTTATGAATGCGTGGAATTCCTACCTGTGGCCAAAAGTAATTATGACAGATACAAATGCACAGACCATGCCGATGTTGATTGCTAATCTGGCATCTGGATACACCACGGATTATGGTATGCTGATGTTAGGCGTATTGTTCTGTTCCGTACCGACTATGGTTGTATTTTTTGTATTACAGAAACAGTTTGCAGAAGGTATTACAGGTGCGGTGAAGTAGATAAATTATTATTCCCTATGATAGTCCGGCATCCCTTTAGAATGAGTTTGAGCTGGGATGCCGGATTTTTTATTCCCTTTTTTGGGGCGGGGATGCATACAAAGAGTTTGAAACAATTGTAAAGCATTAGAAAACAGCATGTAAATTTCAGAAAGGAGTCAGTAAAATGGGAGAATTTATTCTGAATGTAATCCACAGGCCGGAGATGGTGCCGGAATATTCGGCTACAGTCACCGCTCATGGAAAAGAGGAGGATATAGGAGACAAAAAGCTTCTGACAGAGTCTTTGGATATCTTCAAAACACAGCAGAGGATTGCTCATGAGAACGGCTTAAAAGTGACGATCCATATGACTTATGCATCACTTTTCAATGCCGAGGCAGTGCAGATTGCAAAAGACGACCACGAGAAATATGGGGATGAGATTGCACTGTCGCTTTTGGGACTTCCGTGTGAGCAGTTCCGTGAGAAATACAAAACGAAGGATTTTTGTATCTGGATGTTTTCGATGGAAGATAAGAAGACTATTGTAGATGATGTATTTGCCAAGTTCTACGAAACATTTGGCTTTTATCCGGAGTCTACTGGTTCTTATTATATGGATGCGGACCTTACGAATTATATTAAGGAAAAATATCCGTCTGTAAAATGTGCCATAGCGACTTGTTGGGAGGAGGGACCGAAAGCATACCATACTTGTAATAATTCCTGGTACACATTGTTCGACGGAGGTCCTTGGGCGCCATGGATTCCATCAAAACAAAATACACATGCACCGGCGGCAGATGAGTCGGAGGACAGCGGCATTGTGGCAATCCCCCACCTTTCACGTGATTTGATTGCATGCTATGACGGAAATGGCTCGAACTTCGGAACTCATCCGCAGAACGTATTGCGTGGAATGATCTATGACTCAAAGTCTTGGGAATTCCCGTATTTGTATAACCTTATTGACCAATATCGGGCGCAGGAAAAATACAATAACGGCTACGCATACAATATGATGTTTGTAGGTCCCGGATGGATGAACAAGATGGGACGCTGGGAGGCGCCCTATGAATTGCTTTTAAAATCTTATTCTGACGGCTGTAAATATTATGGTGATTTGAAAAAAAAAGGAAAACTTTTGGATATGACCATGTCAGAGTTTGCGGATTATTACCGGAAAAAGAAAACCTACACGGAACCAGAATGTGCTCTGTGGCGGGATATTCTTTACGGATCGGACAAACAGCTTTTCTGGTACACAGACCCTTATATGAGAGCTGGGGTAAATATGGATCAGGGAGGTGCTATTTTTGACCTTCGTCCCTATGCTGCCAAGCTGAAATGGGAGGTAGGTATTGGAACGAAGCATGTGCAGGATGCGTCTTATCCGTTCTTGATTCAGGAGAAATACCGTGCGGGATATTTTACACATTATGCAGGGGAAGGCACCATACGGAGCGCGAAAATCTGCTATCAGGGAGAAGAAGTAGATTTGTGCCTGTGCCGCACGAAAGCACATTTCTCACAGAAGGGAAATACAAGGATTCTGACGCTGGACCCAGTAGAAATTGAGTTCTATGATTTGACGGCGAAGCTTCAGACAAAGATGTATTTTGAAGAAGGCACGGGAGTGATACGTATCGTTCGGGAAATTCTTGAGATGAGCAGGCCGGATGCGCAGGTAGAAATCAATGAATATATGGTTGCATGCTATGGAACGACAGAATATCCGGAGGATATGAGCGGTATTGTCCTTCAATGTGAGGGCAGGGACGACCAACCGGGTACAAAGGAAATCGTGTACGAGTACAAGTGCAGAGAGGAAAGCCTTGCAGACGCAAAGGAGGTATCCGCAGTCATTCCGGCAATCGAGACAAAGGTATCCATGCAGGCATCCGAAGGGGCAGAGGGATATATCCGCGAGGGATATGCATTTTCACCGATGTTTACTTTGGGATATAAGAAAAAAGTATCAGATAAGGAGGTCTTTGAAACATGGCTCAAGCTGGAAAAGGCAAATTAAATTATAGATGTCCGTCTTGTTTTATGCGGGATTTGGATATTGATATGTTTTATGATAAAGAAAAAGACGAATATTATTGCCTGCGGTGCCAATATACAGGTAAAGAGGCGGACGTGCTGGAAGGAAATGAGCAGGTAAGAATTAAATATAAGGCAATGTCTGAGAGATTTACAAAATTTGATTTTGATTAGGAACTTCATAATCTGATAAAAATGTGCCAGCAGATGATTTCCTGCTGGCACATTTTTGTGGTCTGTATTATGATAGGAGAAAAAGAATGTATTTTTAGGGAAAAATATATAAAAAGAAAGGAAAGCGGAGATATGAAAAATATGATATATGGCGTGGATCAGGGTTGGGCGACCCAGTTGGAAAGTATGGGATACCGTTGGCTGAATGAGGCCGGTGAGGAGACGGACATTCTTGAGGCATCCAAGGAATTGGGGGCAAATGCAGTGCGTCTGCGTGTATTTGTCAATCCTCCAAAGGAAGCCTTTTGGAAAAAGCGGGAAAATGAGACGTGTATGCTTGGCTTTTGTGATGCCGCAGGTGTGCTTGAGATTGCAAAACGAATCAAAAAAGCAGGGATGAAGCTGATGGTTGGCTTTCACTACAGCGATCATTTTGCCGATCCCGAATTTCAGGATATCCCGGAGGAATGGAAAAGTGACAGCATTGAGCAGTTGGAAAAGAGAGTATATGACCACACGAAGGAAGTCCTGGGGCTGTTGGCTGAACATAATGTTTTTCCAGAATGGGTCCAGGTGGGCAATGAGATTAACAATGGATTGATGTGGCCAAAGGGAAGTCTGAAGGAAGCTCCAAAGCAGCTTGTACGTTTCCTGAACAGAGGCTATGATGCGGTGAAGGAAGTGTGTCCGGACTGCCAAGTCATTACTCATTTGGCTTCGGTTCTCAGTGATGAATTGTGTAAGCCGTTTCTGGAAAACTTTTTTGCGGAAAACGGGAAGACGGATATTCTGGGATTTTCTTATTATCCTTATTGGGAGAAGTTTGAGAGTGATAAGGACAGACTGTCAAAAAAATTGAAAGAGTATACGACAATCTATCATAAACCGGTCATGATTGTGGAAGTGGGCGGTTTGGACAATGATGAGGAAGGCTGCTGTCAGATTGTGACGGACTGCGTCGAGGCCATGAAGGAGCAGGAAGGACAACAGGAGTGCGGTGTGTTTTACTGGGAACCGGAGGTGACAGCAGAGATACTGCCGGATACATATCCGCTGGGAGCTGCAAAACTGGTGGGAGAGAAGACACTGCAATACAATAAGGCGCTGCAGGCGTACCGGGAACGGAAGTGAGCCGCAGGAAATGTATGCTGCTCAGTTAAATATAGAGATAAGAGGATTTACAGAAAATGAAAACAAGATTAGAGGTATGCGTAGATTCGGTAGAATCTGCGGTAATTGCACAGGAAGGAGGTGCGGACCGTTTGGAGGTCTGCGCCAATCTGGTCATCGGCGGAACAACGCCGGGAGTGAGCCAGTTTAAACAGATTCGTAAAGCATGTGACATAGATTTGAATGTGTTGGTTCGTCCGCGGTCCGGTGATTTTCTATATACGGATGCGGAGTTTCAAATGACTGCAGAAGATATTCAGATGTTTCAGGAGTTGGGCGCCGATGGTGTTGTGGTGGGTTGTCTGAAGGCTGATGGAAGCTTGGATTTGGACAGAATGCAGGAACTAAGAGAACGGGCAGGGCATTTACAGATGACGCTGCACAGGGCGTTTGATGTGTGCCGTGATCCATATCAGACATTGGAAGATGCGGTTTCAATGGGTATCAATACCATTCTTACATCAGGGCAGGCTTCAAGCTGTGTGGAGGGAGCTGAGGTTTTAAAAAGGTTGATTCTGCAGGCGGACGAACGAATAGAGATTCTGGTTGGAAGCGGGGTAAATGCGGAAATCATTGGACAGTTGATGGAGGAGATTCATGCAGTTAGTTTTCATATGTCAGGAAAGAAAATCATAAACAGTGGCATGGTATTTCGGAATCAACAGGTTCATATGGGGCTGCCGGGTTTGCGGGAATTCGATATTTTCCGCACAGACAAGGAGCAGATTCAAAGAGCAAGGCGGGAGATAGATAAACGATGCAGACTGATGACAGAAAAAAACGTATATTAATCGTAGAGGATGATGACGATATCAACCGTCTGCTGAAAACCATACTGCAGAAAAATGGATACCTCACGCAGCAGGCTTTTTCAGGAACAGAAGCCAGGCTTTTGCTCATGAATGACACATATGACCTGATTTTACTGGATTTGATGCTTCCTGGAATGACGGGGGAGGAATTGCTGACTGATATCCGAAACGAGCAGAAGCTTTCCATACCTGTCATTGTTCTTTCTGCAAAAGGAAATTTGAAAAGCAGGGTGGGACTGCTTTTGGACGGCGCTGATGATTATTTGACAAAACCCTTTGAGCCGGAGGAGGTTTTGGCACATGTCTGTGCCGTGCTGCGCAGATGCGGGAGTACACAGACGGAGGTTATACAAGACAAGGATGAAACGGTTTATACTCACAAGGCTCTGGCAGTCTATCCGGAGGCGCGTAAGGCAATGCTGAAAGATGTGGAGATTTCCTTGACTGCCCATGAATTTGATATCCTGCTTTTGATGATTCAAAATCCGGACAAAGTATATTCAAGGGAAAATTTGTACGAGCAGGTATGGAAAGGCGGATATTATGGTGAGGACAATACGGTCAATGTCCATGTCAGTAATATCCGCAAAAAACTTGCAAAGGCAGGAGCAGAGGAGGATTATATACAGACCGTATGGGGGATTGGGTTTAAGATGAAGTAGCTCTTTACGATTTCTTTAAACTTTCTTGAGGACAAATTAACAGATGGACTGTTATACTTTCGCTATCAAACATAAAGAAAGGAATCAAAAGATATGAAAGAAGCAGTCATTGAAGCCAGAGATATTACCAAGCAGTATAAAGAGCTGGCGGCTCTGAACCATGTAGATATCATGGTCCGGCGCGGCGATATCTATGGATTGATCGGGGATAACGGCGCCGGGAAGTCCACTTTTCTGAAAATTGTGGCAGGACAGATTTTTCCCACCTGCGGATATGTGCGTTTGTTTGGGAGTGAGGACGAGAAGACGATGCAAAAGAATCGCTCCCGCATGGGAACCCTCGTAGAAAACGCAGGTTTTTATCCGAAAATGAGTGTGGAGAAAAACATGGAATACTTTCGGATACAGCGGGGAATTCCTGGAAAATCGAGAGTGGAGGAGGCATTAAAAACCGTAAATCTGTGGGAGAAGAGAAAGGTAAAATGTGAAAAACTGTCAATGGGAATGAAGCAGCGGTTTGGGCTTGCACTTGCCTTGATGGGGGAGCCAGAGCTTTTGGTGTTGGATGAACCCATCAATGGTTTAGATCCCAGTGGAATCATTGAGATGCGCACCCTTTTGATGAAATTGAATCAGGAAAAGCGGATTACGATTCTATTGTCAAGCCATATTTTATCAGAGCTGGAGCAGATTGCAACGGTGTATGGATTTCTAAGTCATGGAAAGGTGTTGGAGGAGATTTCAGCCAAGGCGCTGCATGAAAAATGTTCAAACTTCATAGATATCAGGCTGTCAGAGCCGGATAAATATGCTGCCGTTTTGGAGACGGAACTTCCGGGTACGAACTATCGGGTATTGCAGGATCAGACAGTACGGATACTGAGACCTGGTCTCGATTCGTCGAAATATAGCCGTGTGGCTTTTGAACATGAAATCAGTGTACAAGGGCTGAATGAACATCATATGTCTCTGGAGGACTATTATGTGGACATCAAGAAAAGGGGGAAACTGTAATGGCAAATTATATCAAAAGTGAATTTTACCGGATACTGCATGACAAAACAATCTATGTGTTTACACTGGTCATGACGGCGTTGACGGTTTTCCTCAATCTGGTATTATATTTGTTCCAGACATTTACGCCGGAGTTTCGGTATGGGAATACCAATTATACGTTCAGCTTATTGATTGGGAGTATGCAGTTATTTTATATCGGCGCTTTTTTGGTGGCTGCCTTTTTATCTTCCGATGAATATAAAAGCGGAGTTTTGAAAAATGTAGTGGCAGGGGGAATCGGGCGGATTCAGATTTTACTTGGGAAATGTATTGTATATGGGATTACCGCAACAGCCAGTGCAGCGGTCATTCTTATGGGGTTCATCGGCAGCGCCCAGATGCTTCTTGGATGGAATCCGGCCGTGCCTGTGGATGCGGTTCATCCGCTTAGGGTTTTGCTTCTTGGAACAGCGGCCAATCTGCCGTTTTCATTGGCTTGCGTAGTTCTGGCTGTGTCGTTGTACCAGCTTCTCAGGATAGAGAGCCAGGTGTATGTTATATGGATATCGACAATCTGTTTGATTCCGATTGCGATAAATCTTCTGGGGCTTCGTATTCCGCTTTGCGCGCAGATTGCGGGTTGGATGCCCTGGAACTTTTTGAAAACAGGACTGGATGTGTCATTTAACAGTCCGCATATGGACGCGCTGTGGATGCATCCGCAGGGATTTTGGAAGTGTATCGTTGCAGGTGTGATTGGAATTGTGCTGTTCGGCGCGGTGGGAGTTATCGGATTTCGGAACAAGGATATTTAATGAGCCGGAAGATTCCTTTGCCAGCCGCAGGTGGAAAATTGACAAAATATCATTAAAAAAGAAATTCATTTAGCAGGTGGACAATGGAAATAACAGGAATCATTTTGGCAGTTATAACAGGTGCCGCAATTTTTTATGGCACCCGTTATCGAATGCTGAAACGCAGCATTCATAAACTTGGCAAAGAACTTGCCGCCATCATGGATAATCTGGATGAAAACCGGATTGTAAAAATGTCTTTTCACCAGAGCGATTTGGAGGAACTGGCGTCTGTATTAAACGATACTCTGGAAGAGATACGCAAAGAAAGGATTTCTTATGAAAAGCGGGAACGGGAATTTCAGAAGCAGTTGGAAGATATCAGCCATGACCTTCGGACACCGCTGACCGCAATTCAGGGATATCTAAAACTGGTTGACCAGGAAAAACTGGGCGAAGAAGAGAGGGAATACATGGAGGTTATCCAGCGCAGGGCATTTCATCTCCAGTATCTGACCAACCAGTTTTATGAATTTTATACCTTGCTGTCAGAGGATTATAAAATGGAACTGTGTGAGGTGGACCTTGGCCGTATGTGCAGAGAGCAGCTTCTGGGGAGCTTTTCGCAATTGGATGCCGCGGGCATTGAGGTCAAGGTTCAGATTCCTGAGAGGCCCGTCATCATTCGTGCTGATGAGAACGCTCTGGCCCGGATTATCGGGAATCTGCTGCAAAATGCAGTTCGATATGCAAAAAAAAATCTGGAAATAGAAATAAAGGAAACCGTGGCTTCGGAGACAGAGAAAGACATCATCCTGATTTTTGCGAATGATACAAAAGAGATGACAGAGGATAGCGTCCAGCAGTTGTTTGACAGGTTCTATACCGGAAATCAGGCCAGGAGCCAGGGAGGGACCGGGCTTGGACTGGCCATTTCCAGGCAGCTTGCAGAACAGATGGGCGGCGCTATGACGGTGGAGAGCAGAAATGAAGGGGGCGGGGTATGGGTGATATTTAAAACGAGATTTATAACACAGTAAAACTTACAGCCAATTATTTTTAAGATTCATATTGCGTATAATCAAAAAATAAGGACGAGTTATAAGTGCGCATAATCAAAAATCAAGGGATATTTTGAGAAATATATGAATGATTTGGACACCTTTTTTATGCTATTGTTTACTGCATATGGCAAAAAACTATATGAAAGGGAGTCTTTGATTATTTTTGACGAAGTACCCATTAGATTTCGAGGAATTCGCATGGGCCATGGGAGAAGAGATGCTAGTACATTATATCAAAAAATGCTTTGAAAAAAGAGTGGAACTTGAGCGGGAGATTCATAACCAGGCAATGCTCTTATTTAAACAGTATATGCTCATTGGCGGTATGCCGAAGTGTGTGGTCCTGTTCATAGAAAATCATAAAGATTTTGATATGCCAGATCAAGAAAAGCGGGATATCCTGGAGCTTTACCGAAGCGATATTATGAAGATAAACGCAAGGTATAGAAGTAAAGTACTGGCAATCTTTGATCAGATTCCAGGGCTGTTGTCTCAGCATGAAAAAAGAGTGGTATTTAAGAAAATATCAGAAGGTTCCTATGCGGAACAGTATGAGGAGACCTTTTTCTGGCTTTCTGATTCCATGATATCTAATGAGTGTTTTTTATGTAATGACCCTAATGTGGGACTGTCTGTAAATGAAACAAGGACATATGTGAAGTGTTATATGGGAGATACAGGGCTTCTTGTCAGCCATGCATTTGATGAAAATGAACTTTTAGAGTCAGAAGTATATAAGCAGATTTTGTCAGGCAGATTGTCTTTAAATGAAGGCATGCTCTATGAAAATGTGATTGCACAAATGTTGGTGGCTAACGGACATAAGTTGTACTTTTATACGCACTATTGTGAGGAGAAGCACCGGAATGATGTGGAGATAGATTTCCTTCTATCTAATAACAGTAAACTCCAATATAAAATGTACCCGGTAGAAGTAAAATCAGGAACAAAATATACGATAAAATCTTTAATGGAATTCAAAAGAAAATACCATAGAAGAATTGGAGAATGCTATATTATTCATCCTAGAAATTTTGCGATAAAGGAGCAAATTATTTGTATACCGCCATACATGGCAATCTGTTTATAAAAGCTGTGGATGTATTGGACAGATTTGTATGCTTCAGAGTAAGGCCATATAAAATAAAATTCTACTGATTCCCGCGAAGCAACTCGCCAAGTGTACATGCGGGCATGTACACTTGGCGACTGCCGTGAGGGACAAAAACCGTCTGCCCTCCCCCATCAAAGCTGATTCCTCCAATCCAACGGACTCACCCCGGTATTCTTCTTAAACAAACGGCTGAAATACCCCTGATCCTGATATCCAATCCGCTCGCTGATCTGCTTCACGGACAGCTCCGGATTGTGGGACAGATAATGCTTGGCCTGAGACAGCCTCATCTGGGTGATGAATTTCAGCGGAGAGACCTGATATTGCTGCTGAAAAATCTTAGTCAGGTAGCTGGAACTGTAATGCATGTTGCTGGCAATCAGGTTCAGGTTAATATCCATATTATAATTTTGTACCAGATAATCCCGCAGCATAGCGGCAATCTGCTCCGGGGAATTCCGTGTTATGGATTCATTGAAAATATCTTCGTAGGCTTTTTGCTCAATCTGGTACTGCTTTCGGATATTCTGGAGGGCCAGGGTCAGTTCTTCCGGGTCCACGGGTTTCAGGAGATATTCAGATACTTTCAATCGGATGGCGCTTTGTGCATATTCAAAGTCCGAATAACCGCTGATAATGATAAATTTTGTCAAAGGACAGTGATTATAGACATTTTCAAGCAGTTCAATTCCATTCATGACAGGCATTCGGATGTCTGTAATCAGAAGGTCAGGGGTATGCTGCTTTACAAGTTTATAGGCTTCGTCTCCAGTCTGTGCCTTTCCTACCACTTCAAAATCAGAAGCACATTGCTGGATTTTTTCTGCCAGATGGTCCAGAAGAAGTATCTCGTCTTCTGCTATGATCACAGAGTATTTTGTATTTCCCATGATTCTTTCTCCTACTTCAACTTTTGTCCAATCGTTACAATGCCGTGATGCTGCTCTGTATTTCCATATCGGAATATGTTCCTCTCTGCACAGTGAAGATGCCAGCGTATGTAGACATTTAGAAGCCCCAGTCCATCAATATTCAGTTCCGGAAGGCCGGGCTTTTCGTCTGCTATTCGGATTCGTTCCCGAATCAGGGCAAGGGCCTCTTCTGAAAATCCGCTTCCGGAATCCTCCACTTCAATCTGCCAGGCGTCCTCAGTGATTACGCTGCGAATGGAAATGTCCCACGGCGGCTTGCAGTCCGTTCCATATTTCAAAGCATTTTCCACAATGGGCTGTATGATGAGTTTGGGAACCGGTATATCCAAGATGGAATCATCCACATCAATGGAATAGTTCAAATTTTCCTGAAAGCGTATTTTCATGCAGTACAGGTATTTCCGCACATAATCCATTTCTTCGCGCAGTGTCACAGGGGCGTTGGAAGTGCCTGTAATGTAGCGCATCATCCGGGTCAGGTTCCGGCAGATGGTGATGACCTCCTCCTTCTGGTCCTTTTCCGCAAGCACAATGATACTCGCCAGTGTATTGTAGTAAAAATGCGGATTAATCTGTGACTGCAGCGCCAGATTTCTGGACTTTAATTCCTGTGCCCTGGAATCCAGTAATTCATTCATCGATTTTTTCAGATTCACATTCATATCTGCAAATTCCTGGTTCAACTCTTCCAGCTCAACAAAGGAATTGCTCAGCTCCGCCTTATTATTTTCATCCAGTGTATCCAATACCGTTTTACGAATAACCCGTTTGAGCTTTCGAATTGGCTTGATGAGCTGACGGGATGTCATGTAAGAGAAAATCAGGCAGAGTCCTACCATCAAAAAAACGACCATGATCAGAAAATGCAGCATATTTTTTACCGGAAGGAGCACCTGCGCCTCATCCTGTACAATCACATAAGTCCAGTGTGTATACGTGGACGTTTTGTGAATGAGCAGCTTGCGGGCGCCATCCGTATCGGAGGTTATCAAAGAATCCGTATCCTCCTGTGTGTTCAGTATGGAATAATAATCTGCAGGGGCGTCGTCATCCTCCGGCAGATTATAAGGATAAACCAGATTTCCCCCTGCGTCATAAATAAAGACGTCAGGCGCGTACTCTGTTCTCTTTTTATAGGTAATAATACTCTTAAAGACAGAGGAACATTTTTTCATGGTCTCAATAACGCCAATCTCTTGTTTCGAGCTGTTTTGCAGCGTGCGGTAAAGCGAGAGATACCAGGTGGGTGGTGTATTGGAGGTGCCGCTTGTCTTTAGATCATTCGTGGCATAAGGCAGACTGATGGTTTTCTTACCCGCATTTTCTGACACGGTATCCATCCACTCCAACGCCTCCAAGTCTACGGGAGTGATGTTGGTCTTAATTCCAACCCTCAGAAGATAGCCGTTGTAATCATACAGGTTGATCTGGTCTGCGTTCAGATTCGTGCCGTTGATGGACATAAACAGGGTTGAAAGATTTTTAAATTCATCGGAGGCAGTCGAGACCTCTACCAATTCGGAGAGCTGCTCTTTGATCATATTGCTGTAGGAAATGTTAATGGACACATTATCCAGCTCCCGGATTTCCGAATCCGTCTGGGTCAAAAAGGAGTTGTTGAGCTCTTGCAGATTTTTCTTTTCACGTTCAATTAGGATATCTGAGGTGTAGCGATAAAAAAATATGGAATAGAGCAGAACAACAATCATTGCCATGAAAAAATAAGTCAAGAAAAAATGGGTCTGAAGTTTACGTTTCATAGGAAAGCGGAGTCCTTTTCTAAAATACAGTGTTTTTCAGATTCTTTGCCTCTCAATACCTTGCGTTCCAAAATCATGTGTAGATTTCGGGGCGGAGCAGGGGATTTCGGGGAATACTACCATCATGGTACAACAGAATGTCGGGAAATGCAAATATAAAAGCAGGCAAAATGTAAGAAAACACAGTCTGTTGATTTTGAAATGAAAGAATTGGTGTACAAAGTTCATAAACGGAATGCCTGAAATGATTAAAAAGTATATAAATTGTAAAAAATGTCCTAATTTAGAATCGGAAAGTGCATAGACGAAAATAGGTAAAAACGATACTATGGATATATACAAAAACGCAGGATTCCGGAATCCATAGATGTTTGAAAATTGTAAAAGAGTGTAGAACAGGGAGGACGAAAACAAATGAAGAAAAAAATGGTGAGCGTATTATTGTGTATGGCTATGGTAGCAGCAACGATTTCAGGATGTTCCGGCGGTTCAGATGGCGGCAGCCAGGGCGGCGATTCCGCCAGTGATTCTGACAGCGGAAGCGGCACGGAAGTTTCGGAGGATGCAGCAGATTTTGCAGGAGAAGAGCTGAGTATCCTGGTATCTGCAGGCTGGATGGATAACCGTTATGACGACACTATCGCAAGATTTGAAGAGACATATGATGTGACCGTGGATTTGCAGACAATTCCGGCAGACCAGTACAGTGATATTCTTCAATCGAAACTTTCGACAGACTCTTGTGCGGATATTTTCTGGATTCAGTCAAACCCATTCGCAATCAGTTCTGTGATTGTGGACCCGGAAAAATATTGTATCGACTTCTCAGATGCAGGTTGGAAAGATATTATGCCGGAAGCAAGGCTTTCTTCCTGTGAATATGATGGAAAATTGTATGGACTGCAGATTTGGCATAATTCACCGGAGTATGTTATGACCTACAACAAAACATTGTTTGAAGAGCTGAAACTGGATGTTCCGACGAACTACGATGAACTGTTGGAAGTTTGTGAGAAGATTGCGGCAGAAGATATCACACCTTGGTTCCTGCCAGGCGCGGACGGATGGCAGCACCAGTTGGCATTCTTCCAGATTGGCGGTGTATATGAAGAGGCAGAACCAGGATTGTATGATGCGCTGAATGAAAATACGGCAACATTTGCAGACAATGAAAAGATGCTGGAAGTTCTGGAGCAGTTTAAGGAATTATCTGACAAAGGATATTTCGGAGAAGACTGGATTGGCACCGACAGCGCTAATATGGCAAATGAGTTTGGCGACAGGAACTGTGCAATGGCTATGGCAAACTCCAGTTATATCAAACAGATTCAGGAAGAGACCGGTACAGAAGACGAATTTGGACTGTTCTTAATCCCATTGGGCGACAACACCAGTTTCCCGACAAACCCGGCAGGCCCGACGATGTTCGGATATAAAGGAACAGAGCATGAAGAGCTTGTAAAAACATTCTTTGACTTTGTAACCACGACAGAAAGTCTGCAGGAAATTCTGGACAATTCACCGGCTTACACCAATCTGGATGTGAATGATGATGCGCTCGAACAGCACTGGCTGCCAGAGGAAGAAGAGTTCATGAATACTGTGGATAAAGATAAGATGAACACACCTGTACTTCAGACCGGAACAAAATATACCAACGATTACTGGGGAGATTTTGGTGCGGATATGATTTCATACTGCCAGGGGCAGAGTGAGGCAAATGATGTATTGAAAAACATGGATTCTAACCGGGCGGAGGCAGCAAAGATTGCGGAAGACAGTGCTTGGGAATAAGAAAGTGGTGGTTTCTTGAAAAAAAATAAAATATATCCAATGTGGTTTTTACTTGTTCCCCTTGTCCTCTACAGTGTATTTTTCCTCCTGCCCAGTATCCTGGGTATCGGATATTCCTTTACAGACTGGAATTCCAGAAGTATGGGAGAGGTAAATTTTGTAGGACTTCAAAATTATATCGAGATATTTACATCAGATAAGGACTATCTGTCAGGAATTGGGCACACTTTGATGTTTACGATTGTGTCAAATATCGTAAAACTGATTCCGGCTTTGTTTCTGGCGATTATGTTAAATGAAAGTATACGCGGAAAAGGCTTGTACAGGACGCTCTTGTATCTGCCGTCTATCCTGCCATATGTGATTATCGGTATTTTGTTTACATCAATTTTAAATTATAACAATGGTATGCTGAATACAGTCCTGGAATTTCTGCATCTGGATTTCTTAAAACAAAAATGGTTGTCTGATTTGAATGTTGTATGGAAATCAATCTTTGGTGTAGATGCATGGAGAGGAATCGGTTATGTTATGACGATTTTCATTGCGGGTTTGAGCACCATTCCAAGGTCCTATTATGAGGCGGCCCAGATTGACGGGGCGAATTTCTGGCAGAGGTTACGGTATGTAACCCTGCCGATGCTCTCAAGCTCTATCATGATCAACCTGGTATTTGGTATTACCTACGGATTAAAGGTATTTGATATTATCTATGTACTTACCAACGGCGGACCAGGCCATGCGACAGAAGTCATTACAACCTATTCCTATCAGTTGTATTCTTCCGGACAGTACGGAATGTCCACGGCTCTGAACACAATCCTGCTGCTGATTACAGCGGTGGTCGGAGTATTTATTGTTAAAACGATGAGTAAACAGGAGGTGCAGCAATGACGAAAAAAAGAATATTGTCCGTGTTAAAACATGTCGTCATGATTCTGCTGTGCCTCATGGTTGTGTTACCGTTTTATCTGGTAGTTATCAACTCCTTTAAAACGAAAGGGGAAGCAGCAAGAATGAGCCTGGCGCTCCCGACACAATGGCAGTTCTCTAATTACACGGAAGTTATTCAGAAGGGAAAACTGATACAGGGCTTTTTAAACAGCTTAATCTATGCAGGAGTTTCTACATTCATAGGAGTAATCAGTTCGGCCATGGCCTCCTTTGTGATGAGCCGGCGGCAGACGAAAATCAATGTATTTTTATATTATTTTGTACTCTGCGGTCTGTTCTTCCCTGTAAACTATGTAACATTGTCGAGAGTGCTGATGACTTTCCAGTTAACGAATACAAAAGCAGGAATCGTAATCGTCTTTACCAGTGCCATGATTCCGTTCTGTGTATTTACAATCCGCAACTTCATCTCATCCGTTCCGGTAGAACTGGACGAGGCTGCGGTGCTTGACGGAGCAGGTTCGTTGTCCCTGTTTTTCCGGGTGATTATCCCCATGCTCAAGCCGGTTTTGTTTACCTGCTTTATCCTGCAGTTTATGGGAGTGTGGAGTGATTTCCTTACCCCGCTGTATCTGTCATCTAAGAGCAAGCTGTTTCCGATGACGATGGCGGTATACCAGTTCTTTGGAAAGAACACAAACTATTGGAACTATATATTTGCAGATATTGTGCTGACCTGTATCCCGGTTATTCTGGTGTATCTGGTAGGGCAGAAATATATCATCGGAGGATTGACCTCCGGAGCTGTTAAAGAGTAGGAAGGCAAATGCGAAGCATTTTTAAGAATGCCTTCCTACGAGCTGCCGCCGAACGAAGGTGAGGGGGCGTTACATTATAAAGAGTAGGAAGGCAAATGCGATTTAGGAGGAGAAAAATGAAAGACTTAGCAATGAATACGAAACTGACCGTGCGCCCCATTGTAGGCTGCCTCACCCATTCTCATTTCTGGGAGGGCCCATGCCGCGCAGGGTATAAAGAGGATATGACTGTGGAGGCTGAGGCTGCTGCGGCAGATAAGGCATTTGCCGAGGCAAAGAAGGTGTTGGAGCAGGCGACGGAGGAAATTCATTTCCTGGAAGCCGTGGATGCCAGATATGACGAAAAATTTGTAGTGGGAAAAGATGTATTTGCAAAAATTGAAGAGGATATGGATCAGGTAGATTTCTTCCTTTGCATGAACTGGCGTATTCCAAAACTGGAACGGTACAAAAAGCCTATCGTGATTTTACAGAATGGAAATGAAGGAATTGATTTTGCAGCATACTGCAGGAATATTGGGGTAGAGGCTTATGTGGCAATGGATATTCAGGATTTGAATGAGATTGCACATCTTTTGTGGGTGCGCAAAGCCGTGTCCGAGACAAGAGCCCTCGTACTGACCGCAGGCGGACAGCCTACATTCGGTATCCAGAGCCTGATTCGTGACCCTGAAGTACTCCGTCAGAGATATGGTTTTGAGGTTATCAAGCTTCCGTTCCGTGAGATTTTTAAATATATGGATGAGATTACAGATGAAGAGGCAAAGCCGATTGCCGATAAGATTATCAATGGTTCGAAAGAGACGAAGGTAAATACGGATTGGTTTATCAATGATGTGAAATATTATCTGGCTGCGAAGAAGATGATGGATATTTATGACTGCAATGCATTTTCCACGGCATGTCATGAACTTTGTACATCCGAGATTCCGCAGGAGAGGAAATTCACGCCATGTATGTGTCATTCTCTGATGAAGGATGAAGGAATCCCAAGCGGATGCGAGGAAGATTTGAACGCATTGCTTGCAATGACGATTCTGCAGTATGCGGCACACCGTCCGGCATTTATGGGAAATCCAAACCATGAGACAGATGAACTGCTGCGCATTCATCATGCAGTACCGGCTTTGTGTATGAACGGATATGGAACAAAACCTCTGGAATACAAGCTGTGGGCATTTACCGGACAGGGCTTCGGCGGAAAGCTGCAGGTTGACTTTACAGAAAACGAGCAGGATGCGGTGACACTGGCGCGGTTCAATCCGGCAGGGGATACGATTTGTGTGAAGGTAGGGCAGGTGCTCCGTTCCGAATATGATGAAGTATACTGCAGTCCATATTATTATATCCAGATGGATGATGCCAGAAGATATATGCATCATCTGGCAGGTTTCGGACATCATCAGGTATTGGTGTTCGGGGACTATATGAAAGAGCTGAAAGATTTGGCAGAAATCATGAATTTCAAAGTGTTAGAAGGTTGATAGTTGCATTTTGAATAAGTCTGATGGAAGGGTAAAGGGATATGATTTATCTGAATAATGCAGCAACCACATATCCAAAGCCGCAGTGTGTAATAGGCGCACATACTGCGGCTTTTGGTGCACCTCCCGGGGGGCAGTTTCGGAGCAGTACCCAGGGGCGGGACAAGGATATTTTTACATGCTGCCGGGAAAATATAGGGCGGCTTTTGGGAATTGGGAATTCAGAACAGATTTATTTTACATCAGGAGCAACGGATTCTCTGAATCAGCTTTTTTATGGCCTGGACAGGAAAGGAAAAAGGAAAATCCTGGTGACCCAGACCGAGCACAACAGCGTCCTGCGGCCTTTGTATAATGGGATGGCGGGGGATGCAGAGGTTGAGATTGTGCCTTGTGACAAGAACGGCCGGGTGGACCCGGAGGATTTTGAGAAGCGAATCACACCGGATACTGGATTATTCGTGCTAAACCATTGCTCCAACGTGACCGGTATGATTCAGGACGCAGCCAGATTTGGAGAAATTGCAAAAAGGCATGAGGTATTCTTTCTACTGGATGCATCCCAGAGCGCCGGATGCATTCCCATAGACTGTGACGGATGGAATGTGGATGCCCTGGTATTTACAGGACATAAGGGGCTTTTGGGTCCACAGGGAACGGGTGGATTCTTTATCAGAGAAGAAGCTCGGCTGCGGCCTGGGCGATATGGCGGGACCGGACTGGACAGCAGCCGCCTGGTCTATGAAGAGGGACAATATGAATATGAATCTGGCACGCAGAATGGGCCGGGAATCGCGGCACTCAATGCCGGAGTGTCCTATATTTTAGAGCAAGGCGTCGAACAGATTACCAAAAAAGAACAGCAGATGATGCGTCGATTGTATGAAGGACTGGCAGAGCTTAAAAATGTAATTGTTTATGGAGAACAAAAAAAGAATCTGGGACCAGTCCTGAGCCTGAATCTGGAGGACCTGCGTTCGTCGGAACTGGCATATATCCTGCAAAATGGATATGAAACTGTTGTACGGGCCGGACTGCACTGTGCGCCGTTGATCCATCAGGCCATGGGAACACAGGAGTTTGGGACCGTGCGGGTCAGCATCAGTGCGTTGACGAAGGAGCAGGATGTGGAGCGTTTTTTAGGGATTATGAGGGAAATTGCGGCGGCAATGAAAGTTGTATAACGTATGAAAATAGATGACGGGCAATCACTTACGTTGTAAGTGGTTACAGATGGCGGTGAAAAGCAGGAGGCTGATTAAAAAATGAAGATATTAGAAATCATTCCTTCCAGGGAACGCTGTGCTGAGGCGGGATGGCATGCATATGATTTTATACTGGAGAGTCCGATGGATGATGAGTTCATCCGTAGCTTGCGTCCTTTGGGGAGCTTTTTATATTTGCAAATGCTGAAAAAACCGTTTTTTAAGATAGAGTCAGAGCATTATCTTTTGAAAGGAATCCGGGGGGACGACTTTTTTCGGATGGCCGTTCATGGGGATTATCTGGATGAAATGAAAAGGATAGAACAGTTTGTTGCTGAATTAGAAGAATAAAGGATAGAGAAAGGAAGTGGAATCTAAAATGAAATGTGTGCAGACGAAAGAGTACGTGGAGTTCATACAGGACGCATTTTATCTGCGTTTGCTCCCGGTGGAGGAAAGGCTCTTCCGGTGTGTTTTCAGCCAGGAGCCGATTTTGGACAGTGACTCTTTATTGATTGATAAAACGAGTTTCCGTCCGGTTTCTTTTTCCGTGGAGGAGACAGAAAAGGGTTTTCAAGTCCGCACAAATGAAGTGCAGGCGGAAGTATTAAAGAAGGACGGAAGGGTGATATGGACGGATTTGTCTGATGGCTCCTGCCTTTTGGAAGAGGGAAAAAAGGAACTGGAGAAAATAGATGTCATGCGTTATACCACAGGGGATGAGGAGCCAGTCATCAAACGAGTCAAGACCGTAGACGGAGAACGCAATTTTATTCAGAATTTGAAACAGATAGCGGACCATCAGGCATACCGGGGACGGCTGCATTTTCGATGGAAGCCGGAGGAAGGAATTTATGGGCTGGGACAGGCGGAAGAAGGAATCTACAATTACAGAGGGCATGATCAATATCTGTATCAGCACAATATGAGAATCCCTATGCCTGTATTCTTTTCAGACAAAGGTTATGGAATGCTGTTTGACTGCGGCAGTCTGATGACCTTTCATGATGACCAGGACGGCTCCTATCTGTTTTTTGATACGATTTCACAGATGGACTATTATTTTATCGCAGAGAGGACTCCGGATACTGTCATACGCGCCATCCGTTCCTTAACCGGACGGGCGTCGATGCTCCCCAAGTGGGCGTTCGGATATATCCAATCCAAGGAGCAATATTATACGGCAAAAGAGCTTGCTGATGTGGTGAGGCGATACCGGGAACTGAAGGTGCCGCTGGATTGTGTGGTGCAGGACTGGAATACCTGGGACCCGGGAAATTGGGGAGAAAAGCTGGTGGACAAGTCGCGTTACGGTGATTTGAAAGAGCGTATGGAAGAGATTCATGAAATGCATGCACATTCTATGGTGTCTGTGTGGCCCAACATGAATACGGGCGGAAAAAATCATACGGAATTTTTCCAGGCCGGATTTCTTCTCAATGATTATGCTACTTATGATGCATTTTCAGAAGAGGCGAGGGCAATGTACTGGCAACAGGCAAAGAAGGAGTTATTTGATTCCGGATTTGATTCCTGGTGGTGCGACTCTACGGAGCCTTTCAGCGGGCCGGACTGGGGCGGCGCTGTCAAACGGGAGCCCTGGGAGCGCTACATGCTGGTCGGAAATGAGCATAAGAAATATCTGAAACCGGAGCAGGCCAATCTGTTTGCACTGATGCATGCAAAGGGCATTTATGAAAATCAGCGCAAAGAGACGGAGGACATGCGTGTCCTGAATCTCACCAGATCCGGGTATGCTTCGGGGCAGAAATATGGAGCAGTTCTTTGGTCGGGTGATACCTATGCTTCCTGGGAAACATTGAAAAAGCAGATTGTGGAAGGGCTGAATATGGGAGTTTCAGGTTATCCCTATTGGACGCTGGATATCGGTGGATTCTTCACGGTGGGCAGCAAATGGCAGAATCGAGGCTGTGGGTGCAACACCGATTCCGCACCAAAATGGTTCTGGCAGGGGGAATACAATGAAGGCGTTGCGGATTATGGCTATCGGGAGCTGTATGTGAGATGGCTGGAGATGGGCACATTTCTTCCTATGTTCCGTTCCCACGGGACAGACACCCCAAGAGAAATCTGGAATTTCGGAAAGAAAGGGGAACCGTTCTATGATGCCATTGAAAAATATATCCGGCTGCGTTATGATTTGATGCCCTATATTTATTCTATGGCGGGGGATGTGTATCTACATCATGGGACAATGATGAGGAGTCTCTTGTTTGATTATATGGAGGATGAGCAGGCGAGAAAAACAAATCAGGAGTTTATGTTTGGGAAGAGCCTGCTGATTTGTCCGGTGACCGAACCCATGTATTATGAAAAGGACAACCGGGAAATCCAGAGAGAGAAAGTATGGAAATGTTATCTTCCGGCCGGGGATGACTGGTATCATTACTGGTCAGGAGAGAAGTTTACGGGCGGTCAGTCTGTGACTGTAGAAGCGCCGCTAGATGAGCTTCCTGTCTTTGTGAAAGCCGGTTCCATCATTCCGATGAAAAAGGGATTGATGTATGCAGATGAGGAAAATGGAAATCCTCTGGAAATTCATGTTTACCCGGGGAAAGATGCGGAATTTATGCTGTATGAGGATGAAGGAAATAATTATCATTACGAGGATGGCAGCTGCGCATTGACTGAATTATCATGGGATGAGGCCGCACAGAAGCTGACTATCGGAGATACGTCAGGAGAATTTGCAGGAATGAAACAGGACTGGAGAGAGAATATAGAAGTGTGTATTCACTAGAAGTGTAGAAATCCCATATGGAACAGGACGATATATAAGAAATAGTAAGTTCCCGAAAAGAAGAGGCAGGGAATCATAAGAGACTACAGAGAAAGGATCAGGAGTTGTAGATTGGTTCTAAGAGGAGCCAGATACAACTCCAGGGTACATATTATGGCCAAGCGTTATACAGGAACTTGGGAATCTATCAACCAGCATCAGGTTCCTAAGTGGTATGAGGACAGTAAGTTTGGGATTTATATTCACTGGGGCATTTATTCGGTTCCGGCCTTTGCGCCGAGAACATGGGAACTGGGAGAAGTGGAAGGAGAAGAGTGGTTCTGCAACAACCCCTATGCTGAGTGGTACTATAATTCCGTCAATATAGGAAGGGGACCTACTTATGAGCATCACATAGAAAAATACGGCAAGGATTTCAAATATGAGGATTTTATTCCTATGTGGAAAGCGGAAAATTGGAATCCAAAAGAATGGGCGGAGATTTTTCAAAAGGCGGGCGCACAGTATGTAGTTTTGACTACAAAGCATCATGACGGTTTCTGCTTGTTTCCCAGTGAGTATACGGATTTTAATTCCGTAAACATGGGACCTCGTCGGGACATTGTCGGAACGCTGACAGATGCGGTGCGATCGAGAGGGCTTCGGATGGGATTATATTATTCAGGACTGATTGATTGGCAGTTTGCAAACGACCCGATTTTTGTCGGGGAGGAAAATTTTACCAACGCATGCCCGACTTTTGAGTATGCGGATTATTCCTATCATCAGATGAAGGAATTAATCGACAAGTACAAACCCTCTATTTTCTGGAATGATATCGGCTGGCCCAAGCAGAGTGAGCATGCGATGCCCTATCTCCTAGCTCATTATTATAATACAGTGGAGGAGGGCGTGGTCAATGACAGATTTAATGGTCTGTATCACGACTTCCTCACAAAGGAATATCAGTATGGAAAGTCCGACAGGACAGAAAAATGGGAAATGTGCCGCGGGATGGGGCTTTCTTTTGGATATAATGAAAATGAAGGCGACGACCAGCTCATCAGCCTCCCCAAGCTGGTGAACCTGTTGGTGTCTACTGTGGCAAATAACGGAAATCTTCTGCTGAACATCGGACCAAAGGCGGACGGCACACTTCCAAAAGAGCAGGTAAGACGGCTTCTGAGCCTCGGCCAATGGCTTGAGAAGAACGGGGAAGGCATCTACGGGACACGCTGTAGCAGGAGGCATTCGGAGTATCGGGAGGATGGAATCCAACTGCATTATACCAGGAAAGATAAGGATTTGTATTTCTTTGCGGATGGATTGAAAGAAGGCGCCAATCAGATTTTCGTGCCGGGAATTCACGGTAAAGTGACTGCTCTGGATTCGCAGTTAGAGATGGAACAGGAAGTGACGGAGGAAGGATTGCGGATTATTGTAAAAAATTATAAAGAAGAGATGTATTTGATTGGGTTTAAGGCAGGGGGGCAGGAGTAAGAAAAATTTTTATGGTAATGCTGCAGCTTAATTGTTATAATGTACCTGAAATAGTCTGTGACGGGATTTATGGATGATGGAAGGAGTATGGGACAATGGAACTGCAGAAGAAACTTCCGATTGGAATAGAAAATTTTGAAAAGATTAGGAAAGAAGATTTTTTCTATATAGATAAAACAGGGTTTATTGCAGAATTACTCCATAATTGGGGAGAAGTGAATTTGTTTACAAGGCCCAGAAGATTCGGGAAAACGCTGAATATGAGTATGTTGGAACATTTTTTTTCTCTGAACGGGAATAAAAGTGTTTTTGAAGGACTGGAAATTTCAAAAGAGACTGCGCTTTGTGAGGAATATATGGGAAAATATCCAGTCGTTTCTATATCTCTGAAGGGGATTGATGCCCGGAATTATGAACTGGCATTTCAAATGGCAGTTCAGATTATAAAAAGAGCTCCTTTGAAAGTACAGTACCTTTTGGAGAGTGACATGTTAAGTGAACAGGATAAAGCAGAATACCGAAAGCTTCTGGATGACAATATGTCTGAGGCGGTATTTTGCAATAGCCTGAGAGTGTTATCAGAATTGTTGGAGAAACATCATGGGACAAAAGTGATTCTGTTAATTGACGAATATGATGTCCCATTGGCAAAAGCCCATGCGAACGGATACTATGCTCAGATGATTTCCTTGATCCGCGGCTTTCTTGGAGAGGCGCTGAAGACAAATAGCAGTCTGAAATTATCAGTTCTGACAGGGTGCCTTCGGATTTCAAAGGAAAGTATTTTTACCGGGCTTAATAATCTGAAAGTATTGACAATTGCGGATGAACGTTTTGATGAGTATTTCGGATTTACGGACAAAGAAGTAAAAGGGCTTCTGGACTATTATGGTGTAATGGATCATTACGAGTCAGTAAAAAAATGGTACGACGGCTACCAGTTCGGAAATGTGGAAGTATATTGTCCGTGGGACGTACTGAACCATTGTGACAGAATTAGAAGTGAACCACATGTGCAGCCGGAAAATTACTGGATTAATACCAGCAGCAACGACGCAGTAGAACAGTTTATTCGGAAATCGGAGGATATTACGATAAAACGGGAGCTTGAGCGTTTGGTGGCCGGGGAAACTGTCACAAAGGAAATCCATCAGGAGCTTACCTATCCGGAGATGTATAAAACGGTTGATAATATCTGGAGTCTGCTCTTTATGACAGGGTATCTGACACAGAGGGGGAAAGCTGAAGGACGGAAGATGAAACTGGCAATTCCCAATCTGGAAATACGAGATATCTTTGCGACACAGATTATGGAGTTCTTTAAGGAGAATGTCAGGAAAGATGGGGAAACCCTGAACCGTTTCTGTAATGCCCTTAAAAACGGAGAGACCGAAGTCGTAGAGAGGATTTTTACAGAGTATTTGAGAAAGACTGTCAGCATCCGCGATACAGCCGTAAGAAAGGAAATGAAAGAAAATTTTTATCACGGCATTCTGATTGGAATTTTAGGAGTGAAAGACCGATGGGGCGTTACTTCTAACCGGGAGATGGGGGAAGGTTATGCGGATATCCTTGCAGAGCCGGACAGCGGAGATTTAGGAATTATCATCGAAGTAAAATATGCACATGACGGTAATCTGGACGCAGCCTGTAAGATAGCGCTGGAACAAGTCGAACATACCAGATATGAAGACGATCTTTTGGATGACGGGATAGAGAATATCTTGAAATATGGAATTGCATGTTATAAAAAGCGATGTCAGGTTATGCTGGCAGAAAAATACAGATGATTGGAGAACCCCCGAAGCAGATTGCTTTGGGGGTTCTCAGTGATAGGGATATGGAAAGCAGGCGGCAGGAAAATTGATAATCAATAGCTGCCGTGCCTCTTTTTGTATAGGACAATTCCCATCACGCAGACCATTCCTTCTGTTACAGGAAATGCCAGCCAGACCCCGGTAATCCCTGCAAAAGCGGCCAATGCGAAGGCCATTGGAATAATGAGCACAAAGCCACGGATGATGGAGATGAACTGTGCCGGAAATGCCTGCTCAATGGATGAGAAATAGGCAGAAAGCAAAATGTTAAATCCAACAAAAGGGACCACTGTAAAATACAGACGCATCCCGGCTCTTGCAAGCTCCTGCAGCTGCATATTTCTTTCGCTGTTAAAGATTCCTGTAATACCATCTGCAAACAGGAACATGACCCCATAGATTAGGACAGACAGAACCAGTACAGTCACAACCCCATATTGAAATATCTGCCGAATCGTCTTCACGTTGTTTTGCCCGTAAGCCCTGCTGATAACAGGCTGTATGCCCTGGGCAATTCCATTAAAAATTGCCACAGCCACCAGGGATAAGTTGGCAATCACGCCATAGGCGGCAATCCCCACATTTCCGGAAAGCTTCAGAAAAATCATATTGAAAATAATCATGACAATTCCCGAAGAGACTTCTGTAACCAGGGAAGGAAATCCCAGAGAAATACTGGAACAAATCACAGGCATCTGAGGAGTTTTCCATAGCACATGAAATCCACGTCTATTGCTCAGCAAATGCTTGGAGAGGATTCCCATACTGATAATGGGTGCAATCCCGGTGGCAAGCACAGCGCCAAGAATTCCCATGTGCAAAGGAAAAATGAGAATGTAATCCAGGATAATATTGGAAAAACTTCCGCCCAGCATGGCAAGCATAGACAAGCGGGGCTGGCCGTCATTGCGTACGAAGCAGATACAAATATTATTCAGTATAAATGCCGGAGAAAATAGCAGGATTACCTGCAGATATGTCTCTGTCATATCCGCGATTTCTGCATCCGCTCTCAAAAGACAGGTTAGCCCTTGTGAAAAGAAGATGCCTGTCAACATAAAAATAGCAGCGAGAATCGCAGCAGCATACAATGTATTTGTAAAAACTCTATCGGCATTTTCAGAAGCTTTCTGCCCTTTGAAAATTGAATATTTTGTTCCGCCGCCCATGCCAAGCATCAAACCGCTTCCGTGAATAAAGCTGTAGATGGGAATTGCCAGATTCAGCGCAGCCAGGCCGTTGGCACCGAGCCCTTTTGAGATAAAGAAAGTGTCCGCCAGGATATAGCAGGACAGTCCTACCATTCCCAAAACATTTAGAGAGGTATATTTTAGAAATTCCTTTCTGACAGAAAGCTTGGAATCCAAGGCGGTTTGTGCAGAAGCAGACGTCTTGTTTTGTAGTTCATGAGAATTTTGCTTTTTCATGTGGGACCTCCTGAGTTTTGTGAATAAAAAAAGTCAGAGCTTTCTATCTTCTAAGGAACTGTCAGGCAAGTCAAAATGATAGTTAATTTCCTGACGGTTCCTAAGACCTAATGATAGAAAGTCTGACGAGAAATTCTTTACCCGGTGGCAAAGAAATCGTTAGTTTTCATATTTAGTTGGGTATACTTAAAAAACTGCTGTTTGTATTATGCCATAACCTGAAAGCAGATGCAAGGGAAACTTAACTTCATCGCTCTAAAATCAACTACAGGTTGAACTTTAGGAGAAAAAACAAATATTTGGTTATTGCGGTCATATCCTCGGCAGGTTAATATAAAATCAAATCAGAGAATCAGAGGTGAGGATATGTTAGACAATAAAAAGATAGCCGGATTTATTTCAAACAAGAGGAAGCAGCTTGGTATGACACAGGCGGAAATTGCCGAGCGGTTAAATGTTTCCTTCCAGGCTGTTTCCAAGTGGGAAAACGGCACGCTGCCAAATGTAGAGATTTTAGTAGAATTAGCGGCATTGTTGAATACTACGGTAGACGAAATCCTTATGGGGCGGGAGAAGCATCAGGAGACCTTTTCGTACAGTAAAGCCGGAGTAGACATTTCCTATACCGATGCAATGAAAAGAGAAATGGCGGTATATTTGAAAACAGATAATCAGCGTGTGTTAAACGGACTAGGTCCATTTGCCTCCTTATACGATATTGGATTTCCCAATATCAAGGCCCCTGTGTTGGTCCTAAAATCGGAAGAGCCGGGCTCCAAGCAGAAATTGGCGATGGAGTATGGGTACGCAGAATCCATTTGCCATGACATGATCAATCACCTGGTAAATGATATTGCCGTAATGGGTGCAGAGCCGCTTGCCGTATTGGATACAATCGTCTGCGGGAAAGCAGAAAAAGAAACAATGAAAGCATTCGTAAAAGGAATTTCCGAGGCTTGCAGAGAAAATGAATGTAATCTGGTGGGCGGTGAAACCTCGATTCAACCGGAAGTTGTGAATTCAGGAGTGTATATCCTTACATCCAGCATTGCAGGCATTGTTTCTAAGAGAAAAATCATTGACGGAGCAGACATTTCCGAGGGGGATAAAGTGTTAGCCGTGGCCTCCAACGGCCTCCATACGAACGGATATACGTTGATTCGTCTGTTAATGGAGAAAATGCCGCAGATAAAACTGGACAAAATCGAGGGTGAAACATTTATTGAGCAGATTATGAAGCCTCATACTCCATATTATAAGGCAGTAAAAGGGCTGTCCAAGGAGAGTGGTGTCCATGGCATGGCGCACATCACAGGAGGAGGAATGGAAGGAAATTTAAGCAGGATTATTCCCGATGGATTGTGCGCAGAAATTGATTTGCGGAGGTTAAAAACACTTCCTATATTTACCTATATTCAAAAAGTTGGTAATATTGAGGAAAAAGAAATGCTTGCCACATTTAACTGCGGCGTCGGCCTGATGCTTGTTGTGGAGAAGCAGCGTGCCAAACAGGTGGCAGAGCATGTGAAGAGATATTACGACTGTTATGAAGTTGGGGAAATTACAAGGGGTAAGAAAAAGGTGGTTTTCAGGAATCAATTTTTATTGTAGCGAAATGGTTTTACAGGATTGCCAAAGTAACGGTTCTTTATGGTTTTAAATTTAATCCCCATTTTGTTACCTGCGTGTGCTATAATGGCAGATATAAGGCGGATTTATGGAGGACAGAACTATGCTGAGCATTATTTTTAACAGAGGTTCTAAAGATATAGAGGATGCGAATTATGTGTTCAGCCCGGACACTTATTTCAAATATAACTATGAAGAAGAGTGGTTTGATGATGAATTAGTAAAAGAGATGGTTCAGGATGTGGACAGTTCGACGATAGAATCGGCACATGCGATTACTAGTCCGGTGCTTGGGATTATTGCGCCGGAAAGACTGTCAGGTGGTGTAAAAGCTTTGATCATTATGTATAAAGAGCCGGATCTTATTGTAAACGCATCGGCCTGTGGAGATAATTGTGCAAAATGGATACTGGAGATAGGTAAAAGACAGGATATTACTATTAGGCTTGGATATGAGATGGAGTTTAAAGAACCTTTTGATATCTGCATTAAAAACAGTGGTAATGTAATCCACAATTATATAGACTTTCTAAAAGAATTTCAGGAGGTGGAAATTTTTGAAGGGTAATATAAGGATTGTAGTTTCCACCAAAAAGCTTCGTTACGAATTGAATTTACGCAGGAACATTACCATTATCCAGGGCAACAGCGCCAGTGGGAAGACCACCCTGATTCAGATATTAAGTGATTATTTATCAGGCAGGACCGGACCGGGGACAGAAGTTGTATGTGATAGGAAATGCGCTGTCTTGTCAGGTGATGCTGAAAGTGCGGTAACAAGATTGAAATTATTATCAGATACGATTGTATTTGTGGATGAACAGGAGAGGTTTTTGTATTCAAAAGATTTTGCAGAAGCAGTACTAGGTTCGAGCTGCTATTTTGTTTTTATTACAAGAGATGGGCTGAATATGCTTCCATATAGTGTCAATGAAATTTATTATTTCAAAAACAGTGGATATTATCAAAATACCCGGCAGGTATATAATTCTATGCACCAGGTATATCCGGAGGTTGAACCAGTGAAAAAAATAAATCCTTCTATTGTTCTTACAGAAGACTCAAATGCAGGTCATGAGATGTATGCGGCGATTTGTCAGGACGTCGAAGTGACATGTGATTCAGCAGATGGAAAATCCAATGTGGCGAAATATATTCTTGCAAATAAAAAAGAACAGATATTGGCAATTGTTGATGGCGCTGCGTTTGGGGCAGATATGCAAAGTGTAATGCATGCTTTAAAAATGAGTCAGGGAAGCCATGTATGGGCTCCGGAGTCATTCGAGTATTTAATTTTACAATCAGATATCATAGAAGCTGAAGGACTGAGAAAGATTATGGAGACACCGGGGGATTTTATAGAAAGCAGTGAATATAGCTCATGGGAAAGATTCTTCACCTGGTTGTTAGAAGATTTGACAAAAAATACGATTTATACTTACAGTAAGAAAAAGCTTAATCCGGTTTACCTCACAAAGGGAAATCTTGAAAAAATAGAAAAGCAGTTGCGGGAGGTTGGAGTACGGTTGCATTAAATTTGTTATTAGACACGTCCGAATATTTCTTTAAACGGTACGAAGAGGCGAAAATGATAAGGATTTTCGTCTCTTTCTTATTGGATACAAAAATAGTGTAACAACATTTATTCTTTTTCTATCGTATATTTGATAATATCTCCGGGGTTGCAGTCTAAGACATAACAAATACGTGCCAGAATATCGGCGTCAATTTTTTCTACATGTCCATGATACCATTTGTCCACAACTTCAAAGCGTGTATTGATTGCTCTGGCTAAAGCATTTCTGGTTATCTGCTTTTGATTCATATATTTCTTTAAATGTATCTCAATATGTCCATAATCCTTTAATGTAATAAGTTCTTTTTCCATAATTCACCTCAATTACATCCTATCTGAAAAGTAACATCTTGACGAATCCTTTTTAAATAGTTACTAAATATATAGTAATAAAGAAAAAATTCTTGTTGCCTACTTTATATTATGAAAAAATTCAGATATAAAGGAGACAAAAGCAAATGAAAAAATATGGTTACATACGTGTTTCAACGAAGGAGCAGAATCCCGAACGGCAATTTATTGCAATGCAGGAATATAGTATTCCAAAAGAAAATATTTATCTGGATTATATATCAGGTAAGGATTTTTTCCGCCCGCAATATCAAAAACTCTTGACAGCGCTGCATCAAGGCGATGTATTGATTATTGAAAGTATAGACAGGCTTGGGAGAAATTATGGTGACATATTGGAGCAGTGGAGAAAAATTACAAAAGAAATCAGAGCCCATATTCAGGTAATTGATATGCCATTATTAAATACAGATTTGTTTCAAGGAGATTTGACAGGTGTATTCATTTCTGATTTGGTTTTACAGATATTGGCATATGTAGCGGAAACAGAGCGTTCCTTTATCAGACAACGGCAGGCCGAGGGGATAGCTGCGGCAAAGGCAAAAGGAGTGAAATTTGGTTGTCAAAAACAGAAGCTGCCGGAGAACTTTGAGCAGTATTTTGAAATGTGGGAACAAGGAGAAATATCTGTTCGTAAAGCGGCAGAAGTGTTGAATATAAGCCATTCGACATTTTACCGCAGATGCCGTGAACAGAAAGAAGAAAAGGAAGAGAAAAAAAGGAAAAAATTGTAACAAATAGTAGACAACAAGAAACACTCATTAGAAGTCTTCTTAATCATCTGAAATATAAAGTATTTCTAACAAAATCATTATAAAACGGCTGTTTCAAAAAGTCTACTTTATGAAACAGCTTGTAAATAAAATCGAATGAAGGAGGATGTATTAAAAAAATGAAAAAAAGGATTGTTGCCATTTTGCTTATCATTATATTAGCATTGTCAGGCAGTACTATGGCGTGGGCGGCGCCGGAGGGAGAGGGTATAGGGGATGAGGTATTAAGACAAGATGGAAATGCAGAGTCAGAAGGTGAAATAGAAGAGGACGCGGGACTAATTGATGAGGGCGAGGACAACTTATTGGGAGATGAGGACGGAAGCGGGGAGACAGAGGAAACAACTGTGCTTGTAAATGAGACAGCTACGCAAGAGGATGGCTCTATAGTACTGGAAAATGAATTACAAGTTGCAGATACAGGAAATGAAAATAATGGAAATTTGTTTGCGGGCGGGACAGGGACTGCGGAGGATCCTTTTCAAATTACAACTGCATAACAGATGAATAATGTACGGCAAAATTTATCTGCAAGTTATGTGCTTATGAATGATATTGATTTGTCGGGATATAGCAATTGGGAGCCGATTGGTAGGATTGGATCATCGGTACAGTTTATATCACATCATCCATTTTGTGGAACATTTGATGGAAAAGGATATTCGATAACAGGGTTGACAATTACAAATCCACAGACCTATTTTTATACGACTTCTCGTTTTGGATATGCGGGGCTGTTTGGTGAATGCGGTTCTGGAAGTAAATTAAAAGATTTTAAATTAAAAGAAGTCTCTATAAAAATAGAGGATTACAAATATGACTATACGGGGTTGGCAATTGGTGCTATATCAGCTACGACTGCAGAAGAAATTTCCAATTGCGAAGTTGAGGGCAATATCAATGTAGCTGTAGATTGCTACTCGTTATCTGTAGGGGGAGTTGTGGGAGAAAATGCTAAAGATATAAGTAATGTTACTAGCAATGTTATTATAACAATGATGAATACGAGTGACTACGATAACGAAAATGCAATTGCAGGAATTGCAAATAACGCGCAAAATATTAGAGGTTGTTTTAGTTATGGTTTAATAGACGTCTTAGCAGGAAATGGAAGTGTGTCATGTGGTGGCATTTGCGAGAGATGTAGTTATCTGGATTCATGTGTAAATTATAGTGATATAACTGTGTCAGCTTTGAATACAGTCCTTGGGGGAATTAGTGCAGAGGCTGAAAGTATTAGTAATTGTTTTAATATAGGAAATATTAATTCATCAGGTACTTCTTTTAGAATATGCCCAGATGGAACTAGAATAAAAGACTGCTATTCTTTAGATACTGTTCTAATTAACGGAGTAGTAGTCACTGAGGATTTAGGAGCGGACAAACCTAATGGAGCAAATTTATCGGAAGAAGAGTTTCTTAGAAAGATAAAAGAATTATTTGGTGACGAAATTGAAGATAATGATAAAAAAATAGTTATTCCCAATGATGTATGGCAACGAAAAAATTGGACAACAAAATTTGAAGAAAAATTTTACACGCAACTTTATTCCGGTGGAGAGGGACTTTTAATAAAAGCGAAAAACCCAGGTCATGGAGGATTATGTTTTGGAATGGCATATACAGCATTGATGTTAAATGATGGTACAATTTCACCGCAAAGTTTTAATCGGAAAAAGGTAACTGATATTCTCATGGCAGATAAGTCCTACTCTTTAAAAGACCCTGCCGGCAGCATTTCAGCATTAGATTGGATAAAATATGCTTATTTGTATCAGTATTCGCCCGAATATGGTAGAGAAGAAAATAGAAATGAACTTACAAGTATAAAAGATACACAAACTTTTCAAAAACTTGCAGATAATATTAAGAAATCTGTTGATAACCAGGAGTATGGAATTATTAATGTGGAAAAATTTTTGTCTTCACATACTTTGCTTGCAATAGATTATACCGAAAATGCGGATAGGCTTGCTATTAATGTATATGATTGTAACCATCCTCAAAATACAGATCTATATTTGTATTTATATAAGGATGAATTAACTGGAAAATATAAAGCATATGAATATGATGATGGAAAGGGGCTTAATTGGACAGAACGTTCATTTGTTCCTAGATTATCTTTTATACAAGGCTCCTCAAATATTAGAAGCTGGCTTTTAGAACGAGGAGTCGTGACATTATCAGATAAGACAGATAAATATTTAGAAAAAAGTAATGACATCGGAAAGTTAAGATTATTAAGTACTAAGCAGTATAATTTTAATTTACACGTCAATAATTATCCGGTTAAAATCGAATATCAGAATAGCGATAATACGGAGTTGGTTTTACCTATAAAGCTAAGTTCAGACATATCAGATGAAAAGGCTGATTTGAGTACTGATAAGTTATTTTGGGTAGCAAATGAAAAAATTTCATATACTGCAAATGAAAAGGATATGTTTGCTGTTGCTGGTGAAAAAGATTTTGTTGAGTTCACAATACCCCAAAATACAACGATTAATATTTCCAAGGAAACAGATGGGCACAAGACAGCAACAGCGACAGGAATGAATGGTCAGGAAATTGTTGTTAAATATTCAACACAGGTAGCCGGAAAGGACATTGAATATATAATAACAGGTACTCCTTCGGATAGTGTTGATATATCTATGGAGAATCAAGAATTAGAAGTTAGAGGCTTTATATCGGGGAAAATAAAAGCAATCACAGGAGAGAATGTTGTTGAAAAAGAGTTTGAGCTTAAAGAAAAACAACATATTTATATAAAACAAGACAATGAAAATATATCTGTGATTTCCATTTTAGAGAATACAGGTTTTGGTAATAAGAAGCCTATCAATTCCGAACAACTAGGAGGAACTGTTAAACCCGGAGAACCAGAGAAACCGGGAAAAGATAACTTAGCTCCCCCTGACAATGGTGGACAAATTATAGATGTAAAAAAAGAAGAAGAGGTTTCCAACGATGGGAAAACATTAGATTCATCTAATAAATCGCCTGGCACAGGGGACGATGCCAATCTGCTCTGGTGGACTGCTTTGATGCTTTCTGGAATTTGCAGTTTTATTATTTACGGTATTAGAAGGCGAAAAGTTGACTAAAACTTAAATAGCCAAGGATAGACAGGACGTTTATGGCAATATAGCATAGGCGTCCTTTTTGTGAAGCAACAAAATACAGTTGCCTATACTTTGGAAAAGGATACACCCCAGACAATAACTGAAATAGAATTGGCTACTTTAAACCATTTCATTGACTGAAATAGGTTTCTTATGGTAGGATGAAAACAAAGTAGCTATATATGATAAAATATTGCAGTATGAGGAGGTGCTGTTATGTCAGTGCAAGAACAGGCTGCACAAATGATTTATAATTTGTCTGATGACAATGTAAAATATTTGATTGATTTTATGAAGAGATTTATGTTGCCAAAGGAGAATAAGAACTTTAGTGATATAATTCAGACAGAAAATAATGTAGATTTTATGCAAGAGTTGGAGACTATGCGGATAAAGGCAAAAAAATATTTTCCTTCTGATTTTGATTCTAATAAAATTGGGGAGGAGGCAATGGAAGAAAAGCAGTATTGCATTTCATCCAGTCTCAATTGAAAGAAACCATAAGAAAATAATACAAGCAAACAGCACAGTATATTTTCTTACGGTTCCTTATTTATTCCTTATCAAAAAATCCTACGC